>JAFOCY010000055.1 GCA_017380995.1 Oscillibacter sp.
CTTATACTGCAGGTAGTCGCAAACACGCAGCCAGGCGCTGGCGGTGCGGTTGGCGTTGGCGCAGGCGGCCTCGAACTTCTTCTCGTCGAACTTCTTGCCGGTCAGCTTCTCCAGATCCTTGATGGCGTTGTCGAACTGGGCACGGACATAAGCGACGTTGGAGTCGTGGACCTCAACGGTGTTGTTGTAGGGGATATCGATCATGATCAGGGGGATGTCGCACATACGGGCGATGTTCTCATACCACTTGGTCATGCAGTTGCAGATGTTGTTGCAGCACAGCACAAAGTCGGGCTGAGGGATCTGCATCTGGCGGTAGGGCTTGATGGACTCCCAGTACTTATCCTTCAGGGGGCCGTCGGGCATGGCCTCGATCTCGTGGATGTCAACGAGAACGGTGTAGGGCTGCTGGGTCTTGGGGTCCTTCTTGGGCTTGCCGGTAGCCTCGTCGATGACAACGTTGCCGTTCTCATCCTTGAGGGGCTTGCCGCTCTTGGGGTCGATGATGTATTCCAGAGTCTCGGGGTCGAACTTGCGGGCAGCGCGCTTGCCGGCGGCATAGGCCAGGCTGATGCGGGCGTAGCCGCAGATATCGTTGTCGAAGCCCAGATCCTCAGCGGCCTGGCACATGATCTCGCCGTCGCGGTTAGCGGCGATACCGGCAGCCTGGTTCTCGGGGTACATGACGTTCAGATCGAAAGCTGCAGCCAGCTCGCAGGGGAACTTGGAGCTGGACCAGCCCACCAGCTTGCCTTCCTTCTTGGCAACGCGTGCGTCGGCGTGGACGTCATCCACAACCTTGCGCAGAGCCAGGACACCGGGGCTGACGCTGGGCTTCTTAGCCGCCTTGGGGGCGGCTGCGGTTTTTGCAATTTCTGCCATGTATGTATCCTCCATTCTTAAAACTTATCTCTTCTATATTGCCGCAAGGGGAATCTCCCCTCCCGGCCCATGAACCCCTTTCAGGGTAACATGCGTGTTATTTGGCCATTCTGGCCTTTCTCTCCGCCTTTTCATAGGCGTAGAGGGCAGCGCCCAGGGCGCCGTTGTACTGGGTCAGGGGGGAAGTCAGGATGGGGTGGCCCAGCTGCTCCTCCAGGGCGGCGACGATGCCGCCGTTCTGGGCGACGCCGCCGGTCATCACCACATCGTCCCGCACGCCGATGCGGCGGGCAAGGCCGCTGACGCGGCTTGCGATGGACTTATGGATGCCGTTGATGATATCCCGCTTATCCGTTCCCTGTGCCAGGGCGCTGATGACGGCGCTCTCTGCGAAAACGGTGCAGGTGGGGCTGATCTCAGCCTCCTTGGTGGACTGCATGCCAAGAGCCTCCATCTCGGAGACCTTGACCTCCAGAACGCGGGCCATCACGTCCAGGAAGCGGCCGGTGCCGGCGGCACACTTGTCGTTCATCTGGAAGTTGACCATGGCGCCGTTGTTGATCTCCAGGACCTTGGCGTCCTGACCGCCGATATCAATGACGGTGCGGACATTGGGGAACAGGAAGCTTGCGCCCTTGGCGTGGCAGCTCAGCTCGCTCATCTCCTTGTCGGCCAGGCCCTGCTCTTCCAGGGTCTTGCGGCCGTAGCCGGTGGCCAGGATGTAATCCATATCCTCTTTGGTCATGCCGGCGTTTTCCAGCACGGCGGCGATGGCGCGGGCAGGGCCGCTGGTGCCGGCGCCCACATCCACCAGGGACTTGGCCACGATCTCCTTACCATCCTTGAGGATGACGCACTTGGAGGCGGTGGAGCCAACGTCGATGCCCAGGGTATAAATACTCATCGGTGATCTCTCCTTAAACCTATTGCAGTTCCGCCTCCGCGCCTGCCGCAGACGCGGCAAAGCAGCGGCGCTTTTCAGCGGTCCGCTTGGATTTCATATTGTATTCCACAGATAAAGATACCACAGCACGGCCATTTGTGGAATATTGCGTTGCGTCAAAAAGTTAGCGTTTCTTGCTTTGATGGAATTCTTTAACGCCGGCTTAACGCCCGCACTTCCCAAGATGTACCTTGGGGGACGGCTCTTTCCCGCTGCTTCAGCGGAAAGATCCCGTCCCTGCACGATGGCTATCCACTCTTTATCATACCGTACTTCTGCTTTTTTGCAAGTTTCCCCGGCAAAGTTTTTTTCGTTTCCACAAATTCCGTCATTTTGGCAGAGGGCGGGTAACAGATTTTGGCAGTTTTTACGACTTATCCACCCCAGCGAACTGCCGGGCATACTGCTTGGGCGAGATGCCGGTGAGCTTGGTGAAGGTGCGGATAAAGTGCTCATTGGAATGGAAGCCTACGGCCTCTCCCACCTGGGCCACACGGCCGCCGTCCTGCAGCATCCGCCGGGCTTCCAGGATGCGGGTATTGATGAGATACTGTCCCACGGAAAAACCGGTGGCAGCCTTGAAACAGTGACTCAGGTAATACTTGCTGATGTAAAACTCCGCGGCGATCTGGTCCAGCGTGAGCTTTTCCGCCATATGCTCCTGGAGGTAGGCCAGGACCAGGTCGATGCGCAGCGTGCCCTCCCGGGTGGGGGTCAGCATATGCTGCTCCACGCTCAGGGCGTTTGCCGCCTCCTCCCTTCTGGGGGCGGCGGAAAGGGCCTCCACCAGGAAGCTGCTCAAAAGGTTCATCTGCAGGATATCGGCGCCAAAGGGCTCCTCCCCCGGCTCCTGGGTATGGTCCAGCGCCCGCAAAAGGGCGATCAGGTGCTCATATTCCTCCCCCAGCTCCACCATGCGGCTGGACTCCAGCACCCGCTGGTAAAGGTCCGTCTTGGGGGTGGAGATGGCATGGAGGGTACTGAGGGGCACATGGAGGACATAGCGCTCATAGGGGCAGCACTCCCCGTCCTCGTTGCCCAGGGTCTTATGTAACGTGGCGTCCGGCAAAATAAACATAGTGGCAGGAGCCAGGTCATAGACCTGGTTCTCCACAAACATCTGCCCCCCATGGCTGACGGGCAGCAAAAACTCCACGCTCTCGTGGAAATGCGGCCGGTCCATATACCAGGAGTCGTCCTGGCTGAGTTTCAGATAAAACGGCGCGTGATGCATGGTCTCTCTCCTTTTCCCACCGGTACAAAGGGTTCTCTTTTCTCCCCCGCCGCCCCGCTCCCTACAGGGCGTTTTGGAGCAAATTTCCTCGCCTTAACAAGATACGCTAAGTTTTTGTCCAAAAAGGGGCTTTACTTTGCGGCCTTCTATGGTAGTATAATATATGAGTTCTTGTGAAAAGGCAAGGTCTTTGTTGCTTTTATACAATCGAGCGAAACACAAAAATCAGAAAGTTGGAGGCAATCTTATGGACAAAGTGTACACTCTTAAGGACGCCGTCGCAAAGTTCGTCGAGAGCGGTGACACCATCTGCTTCGGCGGCTTCACCACCAACCGCAAGCCTTATGCGGCTGTTGGCGAGATCCTGCGCCAGGGCCAGAAGGACTTCACCGTTTGGGCCGGTCCCGCCGGCGGCGACTGGGACATGATGATCGGTGAGGGCCGTGTTAAGAATTACATCAACTGCTACACCGCTAACTCCGGTTATACCAACGTTTCCCGCCGTTTCCGCGCTGCCATCGAGAAGGGCGAGCTGACCTACGAGGATTACTCTCAGGACGTGCTGATGCTGCAGCTCCATGCCGCATCCCTGGGCCTGCCCTACCTGCCCGTGCGCCTGATGCAGGGCTCCGGCCTGATGAAGTTCTGGGGCATCAGCGAGGAGAAGCGCGCTGCCGA
>JAFOCY010000056.1 GCA_017380995.1 Oscillibacter sp.
CGTTGGAGCTGCGCGTCGCCCCTGACGACATGGGCAAGGTCATCGGCCGCCAGGGCCGCATTGCCAAGGAGATCCGCACTGTGATCCGTTCCTACGCCCAGCGCACCGGCGTGAAGGTTTCCGTCGATATCGTAGATTAAAGAAGATGGACGTGCCAACTGGCACGTCCATCTTTTTATCCCACTTGCACCAGAGAGAAAAACAAGTTATACTATATGCTGATAGAATATCACACAAAGGAGATCCTTTATGAAACTGGAAATGATCAAGGTCGGACGCATCGTCAATGCCCACGGCATCAAAGGCGAAGTCCGGGTCCAGCCCCGGGACGCCGATCCCTATTTTCTGACAGAGTTTGATACCTTTTATATGGACGGCAAGCCCATCTCCCCCACTGCCAATCATGTCCATAAAAGCGTGGTCCTGATGAAATTCCCCGGCGTGGACGATATGGACGCCGCCCTCAAGTTGAAGGATAAAGTCCTCTATATCCGCCGGGAAGACGCAGACCTCCCCGAGGACGAATATTTTGACGATGAACTTTTAGGTGTGGAAGTTTATAACGAAGAAACCGGCGAGCTTTTAGGCGAGATCAAGGCTGTGGACACCTATCCTGCCAGCAAGATCTACACCGTCAAGGGCAAGAAAGAGTACCTCATCCCCGCCGTAAAGGACGCCTTTATCCGTTCCATCGATCTGGAGAAAAACCGTATGGAAGTCCACGTATGGGAGGGCCTTGCCACCGATGAACATTGATATTTTGACCCTCTTCCCCGACTCCGTCAACGCCATGATGCACGTAAGCATCCTGGGCCGGGCACGGGAACGGGGCTACATCGACATCCGTTCCCACCAGATCCGGGACTACACCACCAACAAGCAGATGCAGGTGGATGATTACCCCTATGGCGGCGGCCGGGGCGCTGTGATGCAGGCAGACCCCCTGTACCGCTGCTGGAAGCACGTTGTGGACACTTACGGTCCCGGCCGGACCATCTTCATGTCTCCCTGCGGCCGCAGCTTCAACCAGGACGTTGCCCGGGAGCTGAAGGCCAATTATGACCACCTTATCCTGGTCTGCGGCCACTACGAGGGCATTGACCAGCGCTTCATTGACGAGTGTGTGGATGAGGAGATCAGCATGGGTGACTTCGTTCTCACCGGCGGCGAGATCCCCGCCATGGCAGTGGCTGACGCCGTCTGCCGCATGGTCCCCGGGGTCCTTCCCGATGCGGAGTGCTTTGAGGAAGAGTCCCACTGGAACGGTCTTCTGGAATATCCCCAGTATTCCCGTCCCGCCATCTGGCATGACCGGGAGGTACCGGAGATCCTGCGCTCCGGCGACCATGCCAAAGTGGCCGCCTGGCGAAAAAAGGAAAGCTACAAGCGGACCATGATCCGCCGACCGGATATGTTTGCCAAATTTGACGAATCCCAGCTCACCACCAAGGCCGAGAGAAAAATCCTGCAGCAAGCAAAAGAGGAGCTGGCTGCGGAAACGAAACAAGCATAAAAAATGTTCCCTGAACATCAGTTCAGGGAACATTTTTTATGCTGATATCTGTGTGTTTAGAAGTTTACTCTCCAAAGAGGATCTTTTGTAGATCATAGACCTGGTTGGGCTTCCCGGGCAGAAGCCGGGCCATATGCAGCGCGCCGCTGACGAAAATCTGGCGGCTGGCAGCCCTGTGGGTAAACTCCAGCTCCTCATCGGGGCCAAAGAAGTGGACCGCATGGGTGCCGGCTACCGTGCCGCCGCGCAGGGCGTGCATTCCGATCTCCTCTTTTGCCCGCTTGCCCGTATTTCCTTCCCGACCATAGACAGGCGTCAGGACATGGCTGGGATCAATGGCATCCAGAAGCAGCTTTGCGGTGCCGCTGGGGGCATCCGCCTTTTGGTTATGGTGGGTCTCCACGATCTCAATATCAAAGTCCGGCTTCAAAACATCGGACACGACCCGCAGCGCCCGATAAAGAACAGCCACGCCCAAAGAGAAGTTGGCACTCCAAAGAACAGGTGCGCAGGCGCCCAAAGCCTTAAGCTGTGCCATTTCCGCAGCCGTATATCCGGTGGTGCCGGAAAGCAGGGGCGTACCGGTGCGTCTTACATAATCACAAACCTCCGGCAGGGATTCAGGACGGGAAAAATCAATGACAACATCAGCAACTTTTCCCATTTCGGAAAGCTCTGCAACGTCGCTGCTTCCAAGCATCCCGACCACTTCGTCACCGTTGGCCAGGGCCGTTTCCTTGAGCAAACGGCCCATCTTTCCCCGACCGATCAACAAGAACTTCACAGCAGTCCCGCCTCCTTCAAGCTGTTGCGCAAAACTGCCTGGTGCTCTTCGGTCATCTCCCACAAAGGCAGACGCAGCGTACCGGCGTTCAGTCCCATCATGTTCATAGCGGTCTTCACAGGGATGGGATTGACCTCGATAAAGAGGTTATTCATCAGATCCAGATACTTCAAGTGGTCTGCAAGAGCCTGGACATGGTTGCCATTGAGATAATTCTCCACGATCTGATGGCACATCTTAGGCATGATGTTGGCGTAGACAGAAATAACACCGCTGCCGCCGGCACTGAGCACAGGGATGATCAGGTCATCATTACCGGAATACATGGCAAAATCAGGGCCAACGAACTTTGCCACCTTCATGGCATAGCTCATGTCACCGGAGGCCTCCTTGATGCCGGCGATATTGGGGTGCTTGCTCAAACGCTCCACCGTGGAAACAGGGATGGAACAGCCGGTACGGCCGGGCACGTTATACAGCAGGCAAGGGATATTGACCCGGTCCGCCGTCTCCGCAAAATGGCGGTACATACCCTCGGCATTGGCCTTGTTGTAATAAGGAGAGATCAGCAGCAGGGCGTCCGCGCCCATGTTCTGATACTCAATGCTCTTTTCCACCTGGGTAGCGGTGCAGTTGGAACCGCTGCCCACGATGACGGGGACCCGGCCATCCACCACCTTGATGGTGTGGGCCACTACGGAAGCATCCTCTTCATGGCTCATTGTGGGATATTCGCCGGTGGTGCCCAGGGTGAGGATTGCGTCCGTACCCTCTGCGATATGCCACTCCAGAAGGTTGGTCAGTGCATCGAAATTAACGCTGCCGTCTTCACGGAACGGGGTGACCATAGCGACGATGGAACCGGTGATGTTCTGAAACTTCATTTGTGTGCCCTCCACTTTTATCTTGATTTTAAAAAGAAAAAGTCGGTAGAGGCACGCTCCTACCGACAGTTCACACGCCTTCGGCGTATAACTCTGTAGCGGATAGCGCACCTGCGGCTTAAGTCGCAGACAGTCCTGCGGGTATTTCCCGCAGTCCCACCTCCCAACCGTGCCCGGCCGGAAAGTTCGGCGGATTTGCCTTTCCCACCTTCTCCGCCTGCCGGCTCCCGTGGGTTCATCGCATCCGCGCCTCTATCTCATTTTGAGATATCATACCATTATCCCTCCGTGGTTGCAATAGGGATTTTGAAAATTTCTCCTTGATGTCCAAAATAGAAGTACGCCGTGAGCAACGTTCACAGCGTACTTTTCACTCACTTCCGGGAGCATTTTTCAGCATCGATCGCCAGCACCAGCATCAGTGCGCACAGCGCATCCCGGGGATCGGCAACGTCTATGGTATAAGTATCCGTCCAATTCCAAAGCTGTTTACTGATGGAGGCCACCAAACATCCGCAGCCAGTCTTCACCGTGTACTCCCACTCCATGAAGTCGCCATCTACCTGCCATCCGTTGCAGTCAATGTCATAGCGGGGAAAGAAAAAGGTAAACTCCTTCTGGATGCAGCCCACATACTCCTCCCCCACGTACATTTCAAACTTAGGAAGGAGCGTAAAAATCTTTTCCTGTACGGTTCCGATGTGATTTCCTTCTGCGTCCAGAACGTGGAGACAGTGCCCCCAGGCGAGCTGCCCCTCTACTGTATAGACTACATTCCCCTCTTCATCGTAGATGTCATAGCTGTCAAACCAGGAGAAAAAACGTTGCTTGAACCAAAGTCTCATCATGATCCCCCCTTGTTTTTTATTTATGATACCATATCCCAAAGGAAGAAAACATTACAAAAGGATAACAAAAAAGACTGGCGCTGCCAGTCTTTTTGTCAAAACTTTACTTCAAAGAGACCGTCCCGGCTGCAGCAAAGATACAGCTTTCCCCGCCGCATCTGGGGGATGCGGAACTCACCGCCCTGCTCCGGATACAGCCGTACCAAAAGCACCCGCTCTGTTGCCACCACCGCTGCAAAGCGGAAATAATGGTCTTTCCGCATGGGATGGGAGAAGGTTACATACCACTCATCCTCCACCGTCTCGACCTTCACAGCGTGATCCTCGTCCACGGGAGCTGCCGTCAGAGATTCCAGTCTCCGACCGCAGCAGTGAAGCTCCCCACCTCCGCTGGCAGTAAGGATATTCCCGCACTCCGGACACACATAAAATTTCAGTCTCTTCATATTACCTACCTCCGCCGGTTCAGGCGCCAGATCGCCGCGCAGCAGACGCGCCATACTGACCCCCAGAATTTCCGCAAGACAAGGCAGGAGAGAAACATCCGGCACTCCGTTTCCACACTCCCACTTACTCACAGCCTGAGGGCTGACATGAAGGCGCTGGGATAATTCCTGCTGGGTCATGTGCTTTTCCTTACGCAGCTGCTGAAGGAGGATGCCCATATGTTTACTGTCCATTTGTCTCACCTCAATGATACCATAGCGCATAAACGGATTTTTGACAATCAACGAACCGTTGACTTTCCAAAAAGAAGGAAAAATACCGGAAGAACTGGAATATTTTGAGGGTTGATACGGTCCCTGCCTATCCTGTATCCTTTTGGTATCCATCCACAGAAAGGAAAACGACCTATGAAACGACAGCTCTTGTGCGGCCTTTTGGCGGCCGCTTCCCTTTCCTGCTCCGCTTCCGGGTACCGTTCCTCGGTACCTGTACAGGTGGACGGAACACGGATGAGCAACGGCTACATAGAAAACGGCTCTACCTATGTCCCCCTGCGCTCCTTGCTCAATGCCCTGGGAGACTGGGAGATCCGCTGGGATGCAGACACCCGGGAAGTGGTGGCCTCCTCCCAGGGCTGCCAGCTCACCGCCTCCCCCGCCGATAATACCGTCACCGTAAACAGCGAGACGCTTTATGGTACAGTGAGCCTTCACAGCGGCACCACCTATGTGCCTTTGCGTCTGGTAACAGAAGCTCTGGACGGCACAGCACAGTGGGACCCCTATCTGGACGGTGCCGCGGTGACCTCTGCCGAAAGCGCCTATGACGCCATCGATCTTTACTGGCTCAGCCACATCATCTATGCTGAAAGCGGCGCAGAAAGCATGGAAGGCCAGATTGCTGTTGGCAATGTGGTGCTGAACCGGGTCGCAAGCAGCAGTTTCCCAAACTCCGTCCCCCAGGTGGTCTTTGACCGGAAAAACGGCGTACAGTTTGAGCCTGTTTCCAACGGAACCATTTACAAGACACCTTCCGCTGCCTCTGTGGAGGCTGCGAAACGGGCCCTGGATGGAGAGCGGCCTGTTGGCCAAGCGCTGTACTTCTTCGCGCCGGCTCTTTCCCAGGGGCTGTGGATCACCGCCAACCGCACCTACTTACAGACCATCGGCTGTCACCGGTTTTACCTCTGATTGACTTTTCGCAGCGCAGGGGCTACAATAAGAAGGTAATTAAAATTTGCAAAGGAGCATTTCTTATGCTGTTTTCCAACCGCCCCAGAACCCACTTTAACAATGCCCCTATCCACGAAGTCATCTGCCAGCTCCGCTTCCCTACCATCCTTTCCATCAATAATGCGGAGCCTGCTGATTTTCAGGAAGCCATCCGCGAGGAGTTTCCCCAGTACTTGAAAAAACAGGAAGCCGTCCCCCCCAAGGTGGTCCGGCTGCCTGACGGAAAACCCCAGGTCCAGCAGCAGCCCCCTCTGACCAACTACCACTTTCTCTCTGCTGACGGCCGGTGGAAGATCAACCTGACCCGGGATTTCATCGCCCTCTCCACCCTCAGCTATACCTCCTGGGAAGAGTTTGCCGCCCATCTGGACAAAGCTCTGGCTGCTTTCATCAAGCTCTACCGTCCCGCCTATTTCCAGCGAGTAGGCCTGCGGTATATCAACGTTTTTTCTCGGGCAAAGCTTGGCCTGGAGGGCAGCGAGTGGACAGACCTCTTTGCCCCCAGCTATACCGGTCCCCTGGATAACGGCGATGTGGAGGAATCTGAATTCCTGACCTGCTCCTGTGATTTCCAGCTCAAGCTGGACTCCAGCTGCGTGGGTAAGGTCCATGCGGGACCCGGCCGCCTGAAGAGCAACGCGCCCAATGCCCCTCAGGACAATGAAGTGAAGTTTATCTTCGACATGGATCTGAGCATGAACGGCAACACCCCCTGCACCCTGGCTGCCGGCGCCATGGAGACCCTCCACGGCCATGCCTGGCGAATCTTTGACGGCGCCCTGGAAGAACCCCTGCGGGACGCGATGCTGGGTCTGTGATCCACCTTTTCTAAGATGCGCAAAGCCCCACCGCCATTTTGGGCGGTGGGGCGGTTTTTATGCCTTGGGCAGCTCCTCCAGTGAGGCGAAGGTATATCCCATCTCCTCCCATTTGGTCAAAAGCTCATCCAGGATCTTGGCATTGGTGGTGGAAGTGGTATGAAGGAGGACGATGGCCCCGTCATGAATCCGGGGCAGCAGCTTGGCATAGGCCTCCTCTGCAGTAGGCTGATCGTCTACATACCAATCCACATAGGCAAGACTCCAGAAAACCGTGGTATAGCCCAGTTCCTTGGCCATTCGCAGGTTCTCCTCGCTGTATTTTCCCTGGGGAGGACGGTAGTACATGGGAAGCTCCTGCCCCACCGTCTCCTGGTAAAGCTCTGCCAGCAAGTCCAGTTCCTTTTTGAAGGTCTCCTTATCAGAAATGGCAGACATATCCGGATGGTGATAGGTGTGGTTTCCTACGATGTGTCCTTCCTCGGCCATGCGGCGAACGATATCCGGAGCGGTCTCGATCATATTCCCCACCACGAAGAAGGCGCCCGGAGCATGATGCTTTTTCAACGCATCCAGAATATCTTCTGTGCAGCCGTTCTCGTAGCCGCAGTCAAAGGTCAGATAAATCACCTTTTCCTCTGTATTTCCCAGGTAATACGCATCATATTTTGCCAAAGCTTCCCGTGCGGCATTTCCAATGGGAGCCTCGCCCTCGTTCTGGAAGGACAAGCCCCAATCAGTGGCAGCAACAGGCAAAACGATGGAAGACGTGGCGGGAACAGCCTCATTTTTCAATGGGCTCATCAGAAGGATCAGGATGAGGCAGGGCGCCAGTAAGCCGGTAAAGGCGCGCAGCGAACGACGAAACATAACATCACCTCTTGGTTTTTTCGGTAGTTTCTTCATTTCTGCGTCCTTTATGCGCATTGCAATTTTTTCATCATCCTGTTATACTGTCGAAAAAACCAGGAGAAGAACTGCTGTATGACCAAGGAACTTTGGAACCGTTTTGACCGCATCGTGGTTTTCGACACGGAAACGACAGGTATTGATTTTGACACAGACCGCATCATTGAGCTTGGAGCCGTAGCCCTGGAAAAAGAAGGGGAAACCGGCAGTTTGAACTGTCTCATCCGTCTGCCTCAGGGCCACCGGCTGCCGCCTTTCATCGTTGATCTGACAGGTATTACGGATGAAGAGCTTGCCCAAAAGGGCGTCAGCGAAGAAGAAGCCGGAGCTGCCTTCTGCCATCTGCTCGAAGGCGCAAAGCGGCCCTTGCTGGTGGCCTATAATGCCCAGTTCGACCTGAACTTTCTCTACTGGTTCTTGAAAAAGAGCGGTAATGCCCAAGTTCTGCGGCTTCCCCGCTTCCTGGACGCTCTTACAGTTTACAAAGACCGCCGGGACTATCCCCATAAGCTCTGCAATGCCATTGAAGCCTACCACCTGGAAGATGAAGCGGTCAACAGCCACCGGGCCGTGGACGATGCCCGGGCAACTGTCCGACTTCTGGAGGAAATGGCCCGGGAGAAAAACGACCTGCACTGCTACATCGATCTTTTTGGCACCCATCCCAAGTATGGGATCAATGGCCGGAAAATCTCTTCCATCACTTATAAGCCTCAGCCCTATCAGCGGACCATCCCGCTGTATGAGCGTTAAAAAGTGCCCCACAATGTGGGGCACTTTTTATAGCTTCAGTTTCTTCGCAAGCTTGCGCATAACCTCTTGATTCACCTTCGTTACCTTCCGGTCATAGGTCACAAGCCCGTTGGTCTCGTCCTCCACGTCAGAGACCTGGGTATAAACCGCAGCGCACAAACCTTCAGGAATTGCAGGAACGATCTCTTTCTCATAAAGCTCCAAAAAAGCCTTTTCAAAGCTTTCCCGGTCCTCAAAGTGGCGGTAACCATATTCCTTCGCCGGGTTGAATGCGTGCCCCTCTATTTTCAGCGCATAGCCGCCAAACTCCGAAAGCACCAGAGGCTTCTTCGTTTTTCGGGACCGGAAGGGCTTGAAATATACATGGTCGCTCTCCACATCACTCTCCCCGCCGGTAAACCATCCGGAAGCGCTGTCCACGAAACGGGTGGGATCCAGCGTCTTTAAGTGGCGGTAGGCCGCCGTGGAATCAAACTGGCCCCAGCCCTCGTTAAAGATGGTCCAGTAGCAAACACAGGGGTGGTGGCGGAGCTGTTCCACAGTCTCTTCCAAATGCACCAGAAAGGCACTGCGGGCCTTGGAGTCCCGGTGAAGATATTTGTCTCCCAAGCGTTTCAACCCCACTGTGGGCAAAGCGGTATCCCGCAGGAAAGAGTAATCTCCGTTATTGACAAAGTCCTGGAAAACGATCATCCCCAGGCGGTCACAGTCATAGTAAAACTGCTCCGGCTCCACCTTGATATGCTTGCGCAAGGTATTGAAACCAAGGGCCTTCATCTCCAGAATGTCCTTGGCATAGCATTCCGGGCAGGCTGGTGTGAAAAGTCCGTCACTCCAATAGCCCTGGTCCAAAAGGCCATGGAAGAAATAAGGCTTCCCATTGAGACAAAGGCGGGAGATCCCCTCTACTTCCCGGATCTCCAGAGTTCGCAGCGCAAAGTAGGTGGAAACAACGTCCTCTCCCGCCCGGATGATACAGCGGTAGAGATAGGGGTCCTCAGGGGACCAGAGGCGGGGCGTTTTCAGCTCCACCCTCGCCGTTCCGTTTTTCAGCGGCACCTCCACCATTCCCTCCGGTGTTTGGATGGTGACAAGCCCCTCCAACCTTTGGGTATGGAACTGCGCAAAATCGGTCCCGGTCTCAATATGCAGACTCTCTATATACTCCCGGGGCACGCTTTCCAGCCACACCGTCTGCCAGATACCGGAAACAGGCGTGTACCACATTCCGCCCCGCTTGCGGCATTGTTTTCCATAGGGCAGGATGCGGGAGCTCAAGTGATCCTCCACCCGGACTACCAGGACGTTTACTGCTTGTAAATAGTCCGTGATATCAAATGTAAAGTGCTGATAGCCTCCGATATGCTCTCCGATCCGCCGGCCGTTCAGATAGACTGCAGCGATCTGGTCCACTGCACCGAAATGGAGCAGCACCCGGTCCTTTTGAAACCCCTCCGGCAGGATAAAGCTCCGCCGGTAAAAGAGGTATGTATTCTCTGCAAAGGTCTCGTGGATACCTGAAAGTAAGCTCTCCGGCGGAAAGGGGACCCGGATCCTGCGCTCATAACGGTCTGGAAGATCAGCGCCGTCACAAACGGTAAACTCCCACTCTCCGTTGAGATTCAGCCACTCCTCCCGCTGCAGGTGAGGCCGGGGATAGGCTGTCCAGGGTTGGCCCTGAAGCACCTCCCCCTCTTGCGTCCAAAGCTCGGCAAACTGTGTTTTCTTCATATCACTGGGGGTCCTTGCCCTGACGGAACAGTTGGATCATGGTGTGGGTCAGGGACGGCGTATTAACCTCAACGGGAATCTCCTCCCGGGAAAGCCAGACTCCCTCGTCCAGCTCCGTCTGGTCCAATGTCACAGTTTCATCCTCGCTGTCAAGGTCTGCCCAGAAGCCCACCATGATGTTCCCCGCAAATCCCCAGGGCTGGCTTGCATGGTAGCGGATATTCTTAATGGGAAGGCCCACTTCCTCCATCACTTCCCGGCGAACCGTATCCTCCAGCGTCTCACCGATCTCAGCAAATCCCGCCACAAGGGCATAGCGGGAGGCGTTGGCCCGGTTTGCATAGTGAGTCAGCAGAATCTTGCCGTTATGACGCACGGCAGCCAGGATCGCCGGGTTGATACGGGGATAGACGATATTGTTGCACTTCGGGCAGCGCATCGCCCGTTCCACCTTGTCCCGTTCCATCGGTGTGCCGCAGCAGCCGCAAAAGCGGTTGGCCCGGTACCAACCGGAAAGATGCAGCGCCGTAGCGCCGGCCAAGGCAAGGTGGGAAGGCTCCATGTTCCGAAACACCATGGTGGGGCTTTCCACCAAAGCCTCCTTCACCGTATCATTTACCGTCCAAAGGAGGAAAAAGGCCACATCGTCAATCTCAAAGAGATAAACCAGGTCCTCTTCCCCGACGCCAAGCGCTTTCACCTGGGCAACCGTGGGAAACAAGCCTGTCTCGGTCAGATAGGTCTTTCCTTTGAAAAAGATGGTAACAAGGTCAGTGGGAATACTTTTGCGTTCGTGGAATGCATTGTGGTATACGTGAGGGGCGATCTCCTGGATCATGATAGTTGCCTCCTGATGTAAATTGATGCGGGCACTTAGCCGGCCCGAATGATATCCAAAATATAGGCCGCAGTGAGGGTCGTCTGCTCCTCCCATGTCAGCGTATGTTCTCCGTCCCCTTCCTGAGGCCCGTAGCTTCCAAAGCAGGCATGGCACCCGCCATCCAGTATGGTTTCAACGGCATCCTCCGGAAGATTGGTTCGGTACTCTTCGTATTTTTCGAGGTCCAGCACCCCATCGGCAGAACCGTATAGGGAAAGGACGGAAAGCCCTGTTTCCTTCAGGTCCTTGGTGGAATAGGACGCAAGGAGCACCAGCCCCTCAAACTCCTCCGGGTGCTTGGCTGCATAACTTGCCGCCATGGCCCCTCCCAGAGAGTGGCCGCCGATGTACCACTTCTCTACCTCGTAATTCCGAAAAACATCCGCTGCGGCGTCCATATCCAGCACCGCCAGATTCAGCGGCATATGTGGCACAACACAAAGGATCCCCTCCTCGGCCAGAGCCCGCATCAAAGGGGCGTACGCAGTATACTCCACTTTGCCGCCGGGATAAAAAATGAAGCCCGCTTCTGCCTTTTCCGGCGCGAAGGTCAGGCAGCAGGAATCCATCGTTACCGTTACGTTCCCGTCCGACACCAAGGCCGCTGCAGCTTCTCCGGTGGCATGGTAATAGTCTCCGGCATAGCAGGCGATTCCTGCCAAAGCAGCCACCATCACCGCCAGGACGATCCCTATTGCCAGACGGCTTCTTTTCATCGTCTTCATCGTTTTCCTTTCATTCTTTTCGATATTACGGATATTGTACCATAGCTCACTCCATTTGCAAAGGAAGAAATCTCGCCCCAAACGCTGTTGATTCTTACCAAAACCCATGCTACAATAGAATAAAATTACGTCTGAATCAACAACTTTTCAAGGAGGAGCGATGATGGATTACAGCAAACTGCAAAACGGCAGCGATATTCGCGGCGTTGCTTTGGAGGGCATTGAAGGCCAACATGTCAATCTGACCGAAGAGGTCTGTGGAAACATCGGGCGAGGCTTTGCCCTGTGGCTTATACAAAAGACAGGCAAGAAAGAAGGCCTCCGGGTGGCCGTGGGCCGAGATTCCCGTCTCTCCGGTGAAACTCTTTGCACCTGGCTCTGCAGCGCCCTGGTCCACCAGGGCATCTGCGTGACAGATTTTGGCATGGCCAGCACTCCTGCCATGTTCATGTCCACGGTGACGGAAGGCCACGCCTATGACGGCTCCATCATGATCACCGCCAGCCACCTCCCCTTCAACCGCAACGGTTTCAAATTCTTTACCAAGGATGGCGGCCTGGAGTCCGGGGACATCAAGGCCATTCTGGCCTATGCCGCCGGCAATGAGACCACCGGTCTGCCTGCAGGCTCCCTTACCCAGGGTGCCTTTATGGATACCTATGCCGCCATTTTGCGCCAGAAGATCTGTGACGCCACCGGAGAGGAAAAGCCTCTGGAAGGCTTTCACATCGTAGTAGATGCCGGTAATGGCGCAGGCGGCTTCTACGTGGATAAAGTTCTTCAGCCTCTGGGCGCTGTCACCGACGGCAGCCGTTACTTAGATCCCGACGGCCGTTTTCCCAACCATATCCCCAATCCTGAAGACAAGGAAGCGATGGAAAGCATTACCGAAGCCGTACGGGAGGCCGGAGCGGATCTTGGCATCATCTTCGATACTGATGTAGACCGTGCCGGCGCTGTCCTCTCAGATGGAAGCGAATTGAACCGCAACCGCATCATCGCCATGCTCTCTGCCATCCTCCTGCGGGAGCATCCCGGCACCACTATTGTCACCGACTCCATCACCTCCACCGGCCTTGCCAAATTCATCGCAGAAAAGGGCGGCGTCCATCACCGCTTCAAGCGGGGCTACCGCAATGTGATCAATGAATCCATCCGTCTGAATGCTGCCGGTCAGGACAGCCAGTTGGCCATCGAAACCTCCGGTCACGGCGCCTTGAAGGAAAACTACTTCCTGGATGACGGCGCGTATCTGGTCACCAAGCTCCTCATTGAGCTGGCCCGGGGCAAAAAAGAAGGCTATCGCCTGGCATCTCTCATCGACACACTGGAAGAGCCTGCCGAAAGCGTAGAATTCCGCATGAACATCCTGGTGGAGGACTTCAAAACCTATGGTCAGGAAGTCATTTCTGCCCTAAAGGAGTATGTGGCAGCCCAGGAAGGCTGGTCTCTCGCTCCCAGTAATTACGAGGGCGTCCGGGTGGATTTGGACAAGGACCACGGCAACGGCTGGTTCCTGCTGCGCCTATCTCTCCACGATCCCCTGCTGCCGCTGAACATTGAAAGCAACGATATTGGCGGCGCAAAGCGCATCGCCACGGAGCTTGCTGCCTTTATTGGACAATATGATAAACTGGAAGCCTCCAAGCTTCTTGCCTTTATTCACTGACCCAGAACATCCCCCGGCTGTACGCCGGGGGATGTTCCTCCCTTTGACACAGCCCCCTTCAGGCAGTATAATACCTCTATCAAGAACTTTCCCGGAGGTCCCCTTATGCCCAACATCATCGAAATTACTGACTTTTCCGCTCCGGAGCTGGACGTATTTGCCCGTCTCACCGAAGGCCAGCTACGAAACCGGCAGGCGGAGGAAAAGGGGCTCTTTATCGCCGAAAGCCCCAAGGTCATCCAGCGCGCTTTGCATGCTGGTTATGAGCCGGTTTCTTTGCTGACAGAGCGCAAACACATCGAAGGGCAAGGCCGGGAGATCATTTCTCTTTGTGAAGGAATTCCAGTTTACACCGCAGACAGTGACTTACTTTCTTCTCTTACCGGCTATCCTTTGACCCGGGGCGTGCTGTGCGCCATGCGGCGGCGCAGCCTCCCAAGTGTGGAGGAGCTGTGCCGCAATGCACGGCGTATCGCGGTTCTGGAAGGCATCGTGGACGGTACCAACGTGGGGGCCATCTTCCGCTCGGCTGCCGCGCTGAATATGGACGCTGTTCTGGTGACTCCCACCTGCTGCGACCCCCTGTACCGCCGCTGCGTCCGTGTCAGCATGGGCACCGTATTTCAGGTCCCCTGGACTGTCATTGGTTCCTCTCACAAGGATTGGCCTCAGCCCGGCCTTTCCCAGCTTCGTTCTTTGGGCTTCAAAACTGCCGCCATGGCTTTGCGGGACGATTCTTTCAGCATTGATGACGAGGCTCTGCGCCGCGAAGAGAAGCTGGCCATCATCCTGGGGACTGAGGGCGACGGGCTTTCCTCCCATACCATTGCTGAGTGTGATTACACCGTCCGTATCCCTATGAGCCACGAGGTGGATTCCCTCAACGTGGCTGCTGCCAGCGCCGTAGCCTTTTGGGAGCTGCGGGTCCGCTGAGCAAAAAAAGAAAACGCCCCTCCGGGCGTTCAACCACAATGATACAACATAGAAATGACCCTTGACGTTTTCTTTCCAAGCGTCAAGGGTCATTTCTTATAATTCTTGGGTTCGATCATTGGGTAACCTCTCTTTCTTCGGATTGGACGAAGTCTTTGGATCGGAAACCTGCTCGCACATCGTTTTTATCATTTCTTTCTTCACTCATGAAGCGCTTTATGAAACGGCGATTTCTTTTCTGTTTTCTTCGTCTATTCGCTCACATTTTGATGGAGCTTTCGGGTTTAGCTGTACATTGGTCTCACCCTTTCTGATTATAATTTAACATACGGGCCCTTCTTTTTCAAGCCGCATATTGTATAAAATAAACAATTACATTTTGTGCGCAATACAGATTTGTGGCTATTTTCCCCCTCTCCCATTGACGAAACACCCCGCTCCCTGCTATACTAAAAATGTTGGGGCCAGCCGACAGGCTGTCCCCAACATTTTTAATCGTTCACTGCGGCAAACAACATACTTATCCAAAGACATTGAAGAATTTTGCCAAAGGCTCCACCACATCCGCCAGGTCTCCGATCGCCTGATTCAATTTCTTGAAGTCAATGGTATTCAGACGGTCCATAGCCTGCTCCACGCCGGCCTGGCTGGTGGTCACCAGGTCATCCACGCTTTCCGCCATCGCTCCAAGGTCCACTTCCGCCAGCTGAGCCGTCACAGTTTCCAGGTTTTCCAGCACCGTTTCCATGCTGCCCGACAGCTGCTGTGTGATCACTTCCAAATCCGTCAAAACGTTTTCCATTTTTATAGATAGTTCCTGCAATGCGGGCATTTTGATATACACCAACAGAAAAAGGCTTACACAGCACACTGCCGCGATAGCTGTAAAGATGCACTGCCACTTGGCGTATCTGGCCTGTTGGCGGTTTGACTCCTCCATACGGTCCATCCACTCCTGCAATTCCTGTTTTTCTTCCATGGATCACGCCTCCTTTTCGCTCATCATAGCACACTTTCCACCGCAGCACAATCGCTCTTAGTCCTTTGGAACCCACAGGTCCCTTACGCACTTCAAAGCCAAAAAAGACCCGGAAGGCATGCCTTCCAGGTCTTTTTTTATGAAAGAATCAGCGGATCAGGCCTGAGCCAAAGCGGCCATTACCTCATCCCGGTAAGGGATAGAGGGCACCGCGCCGGCGCGGGAAACCGCGATGGAAGACGCCTTGGCGCTCATCTTCAGAATCTCAGGGATAGCCATACCCTCGGCAAGGCCTGCCAGGAAATAGCCGGTAAAGGTATCGCCTGCGGCGGTAGTGTCCACGGCCTTCACAGGGAAGATGGGCTGGAAGAAGCGCTCCTCGCCATCGGCATAGACCGCACCGTCTTTTCCCAGGGTCAGGACGATCCTGGCATGAGGGAACATCTCCTGCATCTTCACGATGATTTCCTCGGGGACGGTAAGGCCGGTGACCTGATTTCCCTCCACCTCGTTGAGGAGGAAGATAGAGATTTTGGTCATATCCACGGCAGAGAGCTTTTCATTGAAGGGAGAGGGATTCAGGGCGATCTGCATTCCCTTCTCATACGCCTTCTCCACGATGTAGGGCAGGAGGTTCACCTCGTTCTGCAGGAGCAGGATATCACCGGAACCGAAATGACTCAGAACTTCATCCACATAGGCCTCGGTCAGCATCTGGTTGGCACCGCCATAGAGCAGGATACAGTTCTGGGCGCTGCTGTCGATCTGGATGACGGCATGGCCGCTCTTACCCTCCACCTTGCGGATGAAGTCGGCGCGGACACCGTACTCGGCACAGGCATCCAGGAAGGGCTGGCCATCCTCGCCGATCATGCCGCCCTGGTAAACCTCCACGCCGGCCTTGGCCAGGGCAACGGACTGGTTCATACCCTTGCCGCCCAGGAAGGTATTCATAGAAACGGAAGCCTCCGTCTCACCGGGCTGAACGATATGGTCTACACGATAGACAAGGTCCAGGTTCATAGAACCGATATTCAGTACTTTCATAGGATGTACCCCCTATTATGCGTTGTCCTTGGTGATCAGGGTCACTTCAACGGGGATGTTCTTCTCGATGGACTGACCATTGATCAGGCTCACGGCGTTCTCCACAGCGGTTGCACCCAACAAAGCAGGCTGCTGCGCGATGGTACCGCCCATACGGCCGGCCTTGACAGCCTCCACGGCATCGTCGGTAGCATCAAAACCAACCACCAGGATATCCTTGCCCGCACCGGAGATGGCCTCCAGAGCACCCAGGGCCATCTCATCGTTGGCAGCAAAGACAGCCTGGATATCACCGTTGCCCTGAAGCATATTTTCCATAACGCTCATGCCCAGGGCACGGTCGAAGTTTGCAGTCTGGCTGGCAACTACGTTCAGCTTGGCATCAGCGATCTGATGGAAGCCCGCGCTGCGGTCGATGGCAGCAGATGCGCCGGTAATGCCCTGCAGCTCGGCAACAACAGCACCCTCGCCCAGGGTGTCCACAATATACTGGGTGGCCATAGCGGCACCGGCCACGTTATCGGAAGCGATCTGGCAATCCACTTCCACGCCGTTGACGGCGCGGTCCACAGAGATCACGCGTACACCCTTGGAGATGGCCGCCTGAACAGCGCCGGCAACAGCATCGGAGTCCACGGGATTGACAACCAGGACACTGATACCGGAGGCGACCAGGGTCTCAATATCGGTAGTCTGCTTGGCAGCGTCATCACCGGCGTCAGTGACCTGCAGCTCCACGCCCAGCTGGTCGGCGGCGCCCTGGGCACCTTCCACCAGGGTCACGAAGAAGGGATTGTTCTGGGTGGAAACAGCCAGGCCAATGGAACCGTTGCCCACGATCTCAACAGACTCAGCGGCAGCACCGAAGGTATCTGCGTTATCTTTGGTCACAAGAGTAACCTCAACGGGAATGCTCTTTTCAACACTCTCGCCCTTCATCAGCTTCAGGGCGTTCTCTACGGCAGTAGCACCCAGAAGAGCGGGCTGCTGGGCAATGGTACCACCCATGCGGCCGGCCTTGACGGCGGCAACGGCATCGTCGGTGGCGTCAAAGCCCACCACCAGGATATCCTTACCGGCACCGGAGATGGCCTCCAGCGCACCCAGAGCCATCTCATCGTTGGCAGCGAAGACAGCCTGGATATCGTTATTGCCCTGGAGCATATTCTCCATAACGCTCATGCCCTGGGCACGGTCGAAGTTGGCAGTCTGGCTGGCAACAACCTTCAGCTTGCCGTCAGCCACGCTGTGGAAGCCCTCACTGCGGTCAATAGCGGCAGAAGCACCGGTAACACCCTGGAGCTCAGCAACAACCGCACCCTCGCCCACGGTATCCACGATGAACTGAGTGGCCATGGCAGCACCGGCCACGTTATCGGAAGCGATCTGGCAATCCACTTCCACGCCGTTAACGGCGCGGTCCACGGAAATGACCTTCACGCCGGCGGCGATGGCGGACTGAACGGCGCCGGCCACGGCATCGGAGTCCACAGGGTTGACAATCAGGACACTGATACCGGAAGCCACCAGGGTCTCGATGTCGGTGGTCTGCTTGGCGGCGTCATCACCGGCGTCGGTGACCTGCAGCTCCACACCCAGCTTGGAGGCGGCGGACTTGGCGCCCTCTACCATGGTGACGAAGAAGGGGTTATTCTGAGTGGAAACAGCCAGGCCCACGGAGCCGTCCACCTTGGCGGCGGCAGCGCCCTCCTCACCGTCGATCACGATGCGGCAGGCCGTCAGGGACAGCGTCATTGCGACGCAAAGCAGCATTGCAAATACTTTTTTCATGGCATTTTTCATGGTATTCACCCTCTTATCTCTTACGGTCGGACAGCACGGCCACCAGAATGACCACAGCTTTGATAACTTCCTGATAGTAGCTGGAAACGTTCATGATGTTCAGGCCGTTGTTCAGCACGGCAATAATCAGAACGCCGGCGATGGTGCCGGTGATCTTGCCACGGCCACCACTCATGGAGGTGCCGCCCAGGGCAACTGCGGCGATGGCATCCAGCTCATAGCCGGAACCCAGAGTGGGCTGGGCAGAGTCCAGACGGGAGATCATGAGAAGGCCTGCCAGAGCGGAGAGGAAACCGGAAATGGAGTAGCAGGCGATCTTGATGCGGGCGGTGTTGACACCCACCAGGTTGGCACACTTGGCGTTGGAGCCGGTTGCATAGATGCGGCGGCCGAAGGTGGTCTTATTCAGCACGAAGTAGACAATCAGGAAGGCCAGCACCAGAATGATGGCGGGAATGGGGATCTTAATGGTCTCAGCGATCAGCACGCTGCCCTTACCCATGGCCTTGAAGAAAAACTCTCCGCTGGAAGCGCTGTTGGCCAGCTGGGAAATGGGCTTGCCGTCGGTGATAATCTTGGCCACACCGCGGTAGGCGGTCATGGTGATGAGGGTCGCGATGAAGGGCTGCAGACGGCCCTTGGTCACCAGCAGACCACTGATGGCGCCCAAAGCAGTGCCGACGACCAAGGCAATCAGAACTGCCAGAACAGCAGGCATACCAGACACCAGCAGCTCCGCGCAGATGATGGCGCTGAGGGCGAAAACAGAGCCGACGGACAGGTCGATGCCGTCAGAGAGGATCACCAGTGTCATACCGAAGGCGATCAGGCCGTTGAAAGAGGCCTGACGCAGCAGGTTCATCAGGTTGCTGGGGGCGCGGAAGCTGGGTTCGATGACGCTCAGCACCACCACCAGAAGGGCCAGTGCGATAAACGCGCCGTATTCTCCAAGAATGGAGCCTACATTTTTCTTATTCTTAATCATGCCAAACATCCTCCTGTGGCCAATGTCATTACTTTTGCCTGGTCTGCGGTGGCGGCGTCGATGATGCCGGTCACCTTACCCTCGTGGACGACCATAATGCGGTCGCTCATTCCCAGCACCTCGGGCAGCTCGGAGGAGACCATGATGACGGCGACGCCCTTGGCGGCCAGTTCATTGATCACGCTGTAAATCTCTTTCTTTGCGCCGATATCCACGCCTCTGGTGGGCTCATCCAGGATCAGGATCTTGGGATCGGTGTAGATCCACTTGGCCAGGACCACCTTCTGCTGGTTACCGCCGGAGAGATTGCCGCACTCGTGTTCGGGGCCGAAGCACTTGATCCTAAATTCGCTGATACCGCGCTTGACCAGCTCCGTGCCCTTCTTTGCGGAAAGGACACTGCTCTTGGACACCTTGCCCAGGTTGGCAAGCTCGATGTTCTCCGCGATGCTCTTTTCCAGCAGCAGGCCCTCGGTCTTGCGGTCCTCGGTGATAAAGCCGATACCGGCGGCGATGGCCTGGCGGGGATTGCGGATGGAGATCTCCTGTCCCTCAATAAAGATCTTTCCGGTAACGCCGGGGAGGTTGCCAAAAATGGCCTGCATGATCTCTGTGCGGCCTGCGCCCATCAATCCGGACACGCCCAGGACCTCGCCGGCGCGGACGGAGAAGTTCACATTACGGAAGAACTTCTCGTGGGTCAGGTCCTCCACGCGGAGCACTTCCCCGCCGATGGCCACATTGCGGTTGGGGAAACGCTCGCCGATCTCACGGCCGATCATCATCTGGACCACATCATCCATGGTGATGTCCTTGATGTACTTGGTGTCGATGTACTGACCATCACGCAGAATGGTGATACGGTCGCAAAGCTCGAAGATCTCCTCCATACGGTGGGAGATATAGACGATGGAAACGCCCTTGCTGCGCAGGGAGTTCATGACCTCAAAGAGGACCTCGGTCTCACTCTGGGTCAGGGCGGCAGTAGGCTCGTCCATGATGAGGACCTTGGCGTCCACCATCAGCGCCTTGCAGATCTCCACCATCTGCTGCTGACCTACGGAAAGGTCGCTCATCACAGCGTCAATGGGGATGTTGACGCCCATGCGGTCCATGATCTCCTGGGCTTTGGCACGCATGGCCTTCTTGTCACAAATACCAAAGTGCTTGGTGATCTCCTTGCCCATGAAGAGGTTTTCCTCCACCGTCAGATCAAAGAGAACGTTGAGCTCCTGGTAAATGAAGACGATACCCGCCTTCTCCGCCTCCTGGGGATTTTTATAGCTGACTTCCTGTCCGTCCACATAGATCGTACCGGCATCCTTGGTATAGACACCGGTAAGGATCTTCATAAGCGTGGACTTGCCGGCACCGTTTTCGCCCATCAGGGCGTGAACTTCGCCGTCCTTGAGCAGGAAGCCGGCATCTTTCAGTACCTGGTTGGAACCAAAGGACTTGTTGATGCCTCTCATTTCAATGTTCATACGCTTCCCCCTTACACTCAGGCAAAAATGCACCCGGACTGCAAAATGATGTTTGCATAAGGCGTGATCTCGCCGGTCCGGATGACTGCCTTGCAGTCTTTGGTCTTTTCCTTCAGTTCCACGTGAGAAACGAACTCCACTTCCACATTTTGCCCCGCAAACAGTTCCTCTACCTGCTGCAAAACAGTGGGGTTCTGGGTCTTGATCTCCTCAGCCAGGACGATTTTTTCCACCTTCATATCGCCAACTACGATTTCCAGCGTCCGCATGAAAGTAGGCTCACCAAAGACCAGTGCCAGATCGATGCGCTCCACTTCATCCGGAATAGGCAAACCGCAGTCACCGATACAGATGCAGTCCGTGTGTCCCATATAAGACAGGACACGGGAGATATCGCTGTTTAGGATACCTGCTCGTTTCATTGCTCTCTTCCTCTCCTTTTTGTTGTCTCGCGAATTGCTAATGATACTGGTAAAATATATTCTGTTTCCTTTTCAAAATTCTCCTTTTGGCGGACAACCACATCCAGTGCCGTTTTCGCCATGTCCTCAATAGGCTGACAAACTGTGGTCAGCTCAGGGGACATCAATTCGGATAGATCGATCCCGTCAAAACCGATCAGCTGGATCCGATCGGGAACAGTTATATTCTTTTTATGCAGAATCTTATAGATGGATATGGCAACAATATCATTGGAAGCAATGATACCGTCCACTTGAGGATAACACTCCAGAAGTTTTTCCGTCATGGCCAAGCCGGAAAGAAAATCATAGTCACAGTCCACCGTCTGCTCCGGGATACCGCGTTCCCGGCAGACATCACGGTATCCTTCATAGCGCTGCCTGGCACTGAAGATCTTCTGTGGTCCTCTGATACAGACGATGTTCTGGCATCCGCACTCCAGCAAATGCTCCATGGCAAGGCGTCCGCCCTGGTAATAATCACAGTATACACACGCCTCCACCACTTCTGCGGAAACCATCATATCCAACGCCACCACCGGAATGGGACAGCCAGAGAGGAAGCTCTGGATCTCCTGGTTCCCCGATGCCAGGATCACGCCATCCGCATTCATCGCTACCAGCATCTGGATCGCGGCTTTTTCCTTCTCCAGGTCGCCGCCCACATTGCATAGAAAAATCCGGTACCCTTCTTTGCCTGCAAGCTCATCGATAATGCCCGCCAACTGTGTAAAATAAGGGTTACGAATACTGGGGATGATCAATCCGATCGTTTTAGCAGATTTTTTAAATAAAGACCGGGCCACTTCATTGGGGATAAACCCTGTCTCCTCAATGGCTGCCAACACCCGTTTCCGGGTTTCAGGAGCTACAGCGGCAGTCCCATTCATCACTCGGGAGACCGTTGCAGGAGATACTTTCGCCAGCCTGGCTACTTCCCGGATACTGCTCAAAACAATCCCCCCTTCAAAAAGCAAATCCACATTCCCAAAGGATGAAACCCGTTTCATTACTTTACTTCTAGTACAGAGAAAACATTTTTACAACAAACTTTTTCTTTTCTCCGTATTGACTATGTTTTGTCGTTCTTTCTTGTTTGATACGACCATACGTTACCGTAATTTTTTCCGAAAGAAAAGAAAACTTTGCCGAAATTCCACGGCATCTTCGTTCACTGCTACCGAAAGCAAAAAACGCTGAGAGATTTCCAAAGGAAATCTCTCAGCGTTACTGTGTTATCCCAACCTTATAGATCCCTGCGTCAGGTTTCCACGGATCGACCGGAAGGAAAATTGATGATGCTGTTTTGCAATCTCTCCACGAACATCCCGACATGATATCCGTCACAAACGGCGTGGTGAACCTGGATAGACAAGGGCAGAAACCGTTTTCCATCTCGATCGAAGTATTTACCCATAGTGAAGATAGGCAGCAAAAATTTCCCCTCATCGTACACATTGATATTACACGAAGTGAACTCCAACCACGGCACCATGGAAATATTAAAGGAGTTTTCGGGTGTGCCTGCCTTGGGTGCATAGCGCGTGGACTTAGAATATTCGCTGACATCAGATTCGTAGTTTTTCAGAAATTCGCTGTAACCTTTTGAGTAATACGACCATATTCCCGAAAAATTCTGATTCGCCTTGTTAAATACGGTGTACATAGGATGCATGCTGTCATAAACGCCAAGTCCCTCTTTTGTAAGGCTGGTACGAAACTCGGGCATTTCGTTTACTGTCTTGGTAAGCAGCCAGATCATAACGGGGTAAAGCCGCTCCCCTTCCAAGCAAGTAATATCCAAATTTACCGTGATCGAAAAGGTGCAAACTACCTCTTTGATGAAATGCTCATAATACTCTCTGCGATCCCAGGTTTTTATATCAATCAACTGAAATGCCATATCCATACCACCCATAAACAGAACTAATCAGATTTATAAGCATAATAGCATATTATAAAGAGAATGCATTCAGCAAAAGCACATGTCTTCTTTTTGCGTCTTTGTTTTCAGATGATGCGAGTGGTCCACTTGGTACAATCCCAAACCTGACTGACCACATCGGTATAAAACTCCGGTTCATGGCAAATGAGCAGAACGCTGCCCTTATATTCTATCAGCGCCCGCTTCAGTTCTTCCTTGGCATCAACATCAAGATGATTGGTAGGCTCATCCAGCAGCAGGATATTGCTCTCACGATTGATGAGCTTGCACAGGCGGACCTTCGCCTGCTCACCACCACTAAGGACCCGAACCTGGCTCTCAATGTGCTTGGTGGTCAGACCGCACTTAGCCAGTGCCGCCCGGACTTCAAATTGAGAAAAGCCAGGGAACTCCTTCCAGATTTCTTCAATGCAGGTGGTGGCGTTATCATAGGATCCCTCCTGCTCGAAGTAAGCGATCTGCAGATTCTCCCCCAATTCCACGCTGCCACTCAGTGCCGGAATCAGTCCCAAAATGCTCTTCAGCAGGGTGGTTTTGCCAATACCGTTTGCGCCCACAAGCGCGATTTTCTGTCCTCGTTCCATGGATATATTCAATGGAACAGACAGCGGCTCCTCATAACCAATCACCAGGTCCTTTGTCTCAAACAGGAATTTCCCGGGCGTGCGGCCGACTTTGAAGTTGAATTCCGGCTTCGGCTTTTCCGCCGCCAGCTCGATGATATCCATCTTATCCAGCTTCTTCTGGCGAGACATAGCCATATTGCGGGTGGAAATGCGAGCCTTATTCCGAGCCACGAAATCTTTCAGTTCGCTAATCTCCTGCTGCTGGCGCTTATAAGCAGCCTCCAACTGTGCCTTCTGCATGGCATAAACCTCCTGGAAGTGTTCGTAGTTTCCTACATAGCGGGTCAGCATCCGATTCTCCATATGATAGATCAGATTCACCACTTCATTGAGAAACGGAATATCGTGAGAGATGAGCACAAAGGCGTTTTCATACTCCTGCAGATAGCGTTTCAGCCAGGCAATATGCTCCTGATCCAGATAGTTTGTGGGTTCGTCCAGCAAAAGAATGTCCGGTTTCTCCAGCAGCAGTTTGCCCAACAGCACCTTGGTCCTCTGTCCGCCGCTCAGATCAGACACATCGTGCTCCAGTCCAAGGGCCAGCAACCCTAATGCCCGGGCCACTTCTTCCACCTTCATATCGATCAGATAGAAGTCGTGAGTATCCAGCGTTTCCTGGATCTCGCCCAATTCCTCCAGCAGCTGCTCCATCTCCTGCTCATCGACTGAGCCCATACTGTCGCACAGCGCATTCATCCGCTCCTCCAGAGCAAACAGCCAGGAAAAAGCGGAGCGCAGCACATCCTGGATGGTCATACCCGCCTCCAGCACTGTGTGCTGATCCAGATAGCCCACCCGTACATTACGAGCCCATTCTATCTTGCCTTCATCCGGCTGCCGTGTTCCGGTGACAATATTCATAAACGTGGATTTGCCCTCTCCGTTGGCTCCCACCAATCCGATGTGTTCTCCTTTCAGCAGTCGGAACGAAACATCCTCAAAAATTGCACGGTCTCCAAATCCATGCGACAAATGCTCAACATTTAAAATGCTCATCTCATAACTCCTTGCGCTCATCTTTATCGTCAAAAACATATAAACCTAAGATA
>JAFOCY010000057.1 GCA_017380995.1 Oscillibacter sp.
CAGCACAAACCAGGGTAAATGAGCGTCTACAAAGCGGAGGGCCTTTTCCATAGGCCACCTCATTTCTCTCTCAGGTAAAACGGGCCGCCCGGAGGAGCGGCCCGTTTGGTTTTACTGGCAGGTAAAGGCGAACCAGCCTTCACTGCTGCGCTCTTCCAAAATGGTGAGGCCGGCTTCCAGGAGCTTACCCTTCACCTCTTCTGCCCGGGTATCGATGATGCCGGAGCAGAGGAAGAGTCCACCGGGCTTCACCAGGCTGTGGACCCGGGGAGCCAGGGCAATGATCACATCGGAAACGATGTTGGCAAGAACGATGTCATAGCCTCCGCCGATCTCGGCCTGGACCTTCTCGTCGGAGAGGATATCGCCCACCTTCACGGTGTAGGTGTCCTTGCCGATGGAGTTGAGGGCGGCGTTGTCGTAAGCCACCGTCAGGCACTTGTCGTCGATATCCACGGCGGTGGCCTGGGCGGCGCCCAGCTTCAGCGCGGCGATAGAGAGAATGCCGCTGCCACAGCCAAGATCCAGCACATTTTCGCCGCCCTTTACGCTCTTTTCCAGGGCGGTCAGGCACAGGCGGGTGGTGGCGTGGCTGCCGGTACCAAAAGTAAGACCGGGATCCAGGATCAGGGGCACCCGGCCCTTGGTATCCGCCTGCTCCCACTGGGGAATCACCAGCAGACGCTCGCCGATCTCCATGGGCTTATAATACTGCTTCCAGTTGTTTTCCCAGTCCTCATCCTGAAGCTGCTCCATGGTCATCAGGAGGGTACCCAGGTCCTTGCGCTCCTCCTTCAGCTTCTGCAGGGCGATGCGGACCTCGCCCATCTTGGCAAAGCCGTCGTCATTAGCCTCCAGGTAGAAGGTGATGCGGGACTTGCCGGCCATGGACTTTTCCAGGTCTTCGTCCACATAGTCCCAGTACTGGTGGTTGTTTTCCAGGAAATCCTGGAAATCGGTCTCATCATCGATAACCACGCCGTCCACGCCCAGGGCGGAGAGGGTGGCTTCCACGGTTTCAAGACCTGCATGGTTGGTGTCGATGTGCAGTTCCAGCCAATTCATAGCTTATTCCTTTCCCACAAAGAACAGGGCCACCACGCCGCAGCCGGTATGGCTGCCGATGACGGGGCCCACATAGTGAATGATGATATCTTTCGTACCAAACCGGCGGCGGATCTCCTCTTCGACAAACCGGGCGGAGTCCGGACAATCGCCGTGCGAGATAAATACAGTCTGCCGGTCGGGATTTTCCGCCAGCTGCTCCATTTGGTCCACCAGGGCCAGCAGGGAAGCCTTGCGGCCCCGGGCCTTGGAGACTGCCACCAGATGCCCGGTTTCATCCACGTGCATCACAGGCTTGATGGAGAGCATGGAGCCAAGCATGGCGGTGGCGGCACTGATGCGGCCGCCCCGTTTCAGATGGTCCAGGTCGTCTACGGTGAACCAGGCCTTCACCTTGGGACGAATGGCCTCGGCATAGTCCCGGACTTCCTCAATGGTCTTCCCGGTGGCCTTTTCCCTGGCACAGAGCCAGACAAAAAGACCCTGGCCCAGGGATGCGTTCAAGGAGTCCACCACATAGATCTTGCCTTCGGGAAATTCCGTTTTCAGGTCTTCCGCGGCAATGACGGCGGACTGATAGGTGGTGGAAAGGGCGGAGGAGAAGGTCAGACACAGCACGTCCCTGCCGACGGCGAGGATGGCGCGCATCTTTTCCTGAAAATCGCCTACGCTGACGGCAGAGGTAGTGCCCATGGCGCCGCCGCGAAGTTTTTCATAAAATTCGTGGAAACCGATCTGACGGCCGTCCAGGTAATTGTGGTATTCCGTCCCGTCCAGGGTGACGGTCAAAGGGACCACTTCCAGACCCAGCTCCCGGGCCACTTCTTCGGGCAGGTCGCAGCAGCTGTCGGTTAAGATCACAAAATCCCGCATTCGAAAAACCTCACTTTGCCTTTTTCTTCTTTCTGCCATCTTCGGGGAGAATGCCCTTTTCGGCTTTCAGAAGAGAAATGTAACGGTTGCTGGCCATGCCGGCGGCATAGCTCAAAAGTGCAAAGTGGATGGCGGCGTCGGCCAGATGTTCTTCCTCGGGGCGGCTTTCCATCTCGGCGGAGATGGCGGCAAGGGCGCGGTCAAGACTATCGCAGAAGGCGGCGTATCCGTCCTCCACGGTGCGGCCGCCACCGCCCAGTTCTTCCCGGATCAGCAGGTCCATATCCTTAGTGGAAAGCACGTGCTTCAAAACGCAGATGCCGGTGAGATAGGCCAGGTGCTCCTTATTGTACTTCTTGCCTTCGGCCCGGGGGACCAGGCCGCTTTTGGTGTAGTTATTCACCATAGAGGCGGTGAGGGCGTCGTCTTCTCCGTAGGGCAGGACCTGGCGGTCCATGTAGGAGAGGACCTGGTCCATGTACAGGGCAAAATCCGGGAGCTGCTCCCAGGCTGCGGGGCGCTGGTCCTTCAAACGCTCCAACAGTTCGGTGTGTTCGGGCATAAATACCTCCTTGCTTCAGCGGTATGGTTTCTATCACTTTACAAGGCAGTATAGCACCATAAAATGGTTTTGTAAATCGGATTTTGTAGAAATTAAAACCTTATTAACAATTTGCGTGGCTCACTTGCCTACGCAGAAGCGGGAGAAAATGCGGCCCACGATCTCCTCTTTGGCGGTGCGGCCGGTGAGCTCGCCAATGGCCTCCAGGGCTTCCTCTGCGTCGGTCAAAATGGCGTCGGGGGTGAATCCGGCCTCCAGGGCTTCCCGGGCCCGGCCCACGGCGGCCTTGGCCCGAAGGACGGCTTCCTCCTGGCGGGCATCGGTCAGGAGGGTGCCAGCATCGGCGGCGGAGCCCACAGGGAACAGAGCGGCGATCACGCCTTCCAGTTCCTCCAGACCCTCTCCGGTGACATTGGAAAGAGACACCACGGCGGCAGGAGACAGACTTCCGGCATAGGCGGCAGGGAAGAGGTCCTTTTTGGACAGGACCAGCACCCAGTTTTTGCAGCGGGCGGCGCAGCGGAGCAGCTCCTCGTCTTCGCAAGTCACGCCCTGGGTGCCGTCCACCACGCAGAGCACCAGGTCGGCGCTCTCCATGGCACGTCTCGAGCGCTCCACGCCCAGGCGCTCCACGGTGTCCTCCGTTTCCCGGATGCCGGCGGTGTCGATGAGCCGAAGCTGCACCCCACCGCACAGGACGGATTCCTCCACGGTATCCCGGGTGGTGCCGGGAATATCGGTGACGATAGCCCGCTCATAGCCTGCCAGAGCGTTCAAAAGGGAGCTTTTTCCGGCGTTGGGACGGCCTACGATGGCGGTCCGGATGCCGCGCTTCAAGATCTTGCCCCGCTGGGCGGTGCCAAGAAGGCGGGTAAGGGCCGTTTCGGCCGTCAGCAGGGAGGAGGCGATCTCCTCCGGGCCGATATCCTGGATATCCTCATCAGGGTAATCCACCACGGCGTAAAACCGGGAGGTGATCTCCAAAAGGGACTCCTGCACCGGTTCCAGCAGGCGGCGCAAGGCACCGTCCAGCTGGGCGGCGGCGTTCCGGGCGGCGGCGGGGGTCTCAGCGTCGATGAGGTCGATGACGGCCTCCGCCTCCGTCAGGTCCAGCTTGCCGTTCAAAAAGGCCCGGCGGGTAAATTCGCCGGGGCCGGCCTGCCTGGCGCCTGCGGCAAAGAGGGCGCCCAACAGCTCACGCAGGACAATGGGGGAGCCGTGGCAGTGGAACTCAGCGCTGTCCTCCCCGGTGTAGCTGTGGGGGCCGGAAAACCGGACGGCAAGACCCCGGTCAATGACGCGGCCCTGGTTATCCAGCATTTCGCCGTAGACCGTTTTTCTCGGATCCTGGGCAGCGAAAGTTTTGTGGTTCACGGCCCGGAAGACCTTGTCGCACAGCGCAAAGCACCCTTCGCCGCTGACACGGAGGATGCCGATGGCCGTGGCAGTTTGGGCGGTGGAGATGGCGGCGATACAGTCCATAAATTCAGCTCCTTTCGAGAATGTAGAAAAGGGGCGGGCGCTTGGCCCGCCCCTCATTGGGAACAAACGAATGAATTACTTGATGCGCTC
>JAFOCY010000058.1 GCA_017380995.1 Oscillibacter sp.
ACGGAGACGTCCAGGGTGGGAACACGCATGGACATGCCGGTCAGCTTGCCGTTGAGCTCGGGGATGACCTTGCCAACAGCCTTGGCGGCGCCGGTGGAGGAGGGGATGATGTTGCCGGTAGCAGCACGGCCGCCGCGCCAATCCTTCAGAGAGGGACCGTCAACGGTCTTCTGGGTGGCGGTGACGGAGTGCACGGTGGTCATCAGACCGTCCTTGATGCCCCAGTTGTCGTTGAGGACCTTGGCGATGGGGGCCAGGCAGTTGGTGGTGCAGGAAGCGTTGGAGACGAAGTTCATGTCGGTGGTGTACTTGTCCAGGTTGACGCCGCACACGAACATGGGGGTAGCGTCCTTGGAGGGAGCGGACATGATGACCTTCTTGGCACCGGCGTCCAGGTGGCCCTGGGACTTCTCCTGGGTCAGGAACAGGCCGGTGGACTCCACAACGTACTCAGCGCCCAGCTTGCCCCAGGGCAGATCGGCGGGGTTACGCTCAGCGGAGACGGGGATCTCGCGGCCGTTGACCACGATGGCGTTCTCGGTGTTGGAGATCTCAGCCTCGCACTTGCCGTGCATGGTGTCGTACTTCAGCATGTAGGCCAGGTACTCGGCGGGGCACAGGTCATTGATGCCGACGATCTCGATTTCGGGGTGGTTCAGGCTGGCACGGAAGACCATACGGCCGATGCGGCCAAAACCATTGATACCAACTTTGATGCTCATAGTTCTGCAGAACTCCTTTCAAATTTCAAGCAAGCCGTTACATTGGCCGGGTGGCCAACGTTTGCGCAAACGATTTGCTTTTAAAATCGGTGACTATAGTTTAGCATATCCGGGGGTTTGTTGACAATCGTTAATTCAGATAACATTCCGGCTAAAAACTTATGGCTTTTTGACGATTCAGCATTAAAATCACCATCATTACCAAAAGAGAAACGGGAAAAGCCTCCAGTATTTGCCTGAAAGGGCAGAAAACGGGCGGCACGAAAAAGCAGGAAAAAGGGGAGAGTCTTGCAGAATTTTGACGAAAACAGACGGAAAAGGGCTTGACGGATGCGCCCCAAAGGGCCTATACTGGGGGAGAACTAATTGATTACGCAAACGAACCACTGTTTACGCAAAAGGGGATATACATATGAAAGTTACCATCAGTGATGTTGCCCGCCTGGCAGGCGTCTCCACCGCTACGGTCTCCCATACCATCAATTCCACCCGCTATGTGTCTGAGGAGACCAAGGAAAAGGTCTTCAAGGCCATTGCGGAGCTTGGCTATACGCCGGACGCTTCTGCCCGGAGCTTCCGTACCGGCAAGAAAAAGACGGTGGGCTTTATCGTGCCCGATATCTCCAATAAGTTCTTCGGCACCATGATCGAGTCCGTGGAGAACTATCTCTCCGCCCACGGCTATCACCTGATCATCGCCAACACCAAGGAGAATATGGAGCGGGAGGAGAAGAATATCCGCCTGCTTTCCGCCGGCCTTGTGGACGGCCTTCTCATCGCCTCCACCATGGATGATTTTGCCCGCCTGGATAACCTGATCCCCGCCGGTTTCCCTGTGGTGCTGGTGGACCGTACCTTTGAGGCCAAGAAGTATTCCTCCATCTGCGTGTCCAACTTCCAGCCCATCTACCGTAGTATCTGTCGTCTGGCCGGCAAGGGTGCCAAGCGTGTGGGCATCATCGGCGGCCTTCCCCGCCTGAGCTCCACGGAGGAGCGCATCTCCGCCTACCGCCAGGCCGTGGCGGACTGCGGTCTTGCCCAGGAGGAAGCGCTCATCCGCTACGGCGACTCCATGGAGAACAGCGCCCAGGCCTGTTTGGATGAGCTTTTGGAGCAAAACTGCGACGGTATCGTGGTCTGCCAGGGCCTTATGGCCTCTGAGACCGTGATCTACCTCCACAAAAAGGGCATCCAGCCGGGGAAGGATATTGAGCTGGTGAGCTTTGTGGACTATGATTCCAACTTCAATGAGCTTTACGCCAATCAGATGGATATGATCGTTCAGCCGGTTGAGGAGCTGGGCCGCGCCGCCGGCGAGCAGATCCTCCGCCGCATTGAAAATCCCGACGAGCCGGTCTTTGAGAAGGTCCTCACCTCCGCCTACCGCTCCTACGACGCCCTGAAACGCTGACAGCTGTCCTCAGCGCCCCCTGCCCCAAAGGGCAGGGGGATTTTTGTTGTGTGGACAGCCGTTGAATGGTTATAATGTCCAAAAAAACGGATAAATTATTTGCTGAAATGTGTATATTGAACAGTGTGGGCGAGTGTGATATACTTTGCATATAGTACAAATGTGTGGCTCTGATGCGTGGTGTGCTATTTATTTGTGGAAGGGAGGAGTGCAAAGAAGGAGAAAATGGTGTATTTGCAAGTTTGGTTGGAACATTATCATTAGTAGTGGTAAGCAAGGTCTATGTCAGCATTGGAGCCGTATAGTATTTTAAATATGTGAAAAGTTATATATGTGGCAATGCAAGGAGTTAATATGAAAAAATCGTCAGTTTATTTCTTGCTATTGCAATGTGCTTGACGCTGTGTACGCCTGCGTTGGCGATTTCTCCTGATGCCGATGCTTCGTTGCCTCCTTGGGTAGACGAAGGGGAAACTTGGGTTCCGGCAGGTGATGTTATGTTGCTGGAGGATTTTGGGACTTGTCCGAGAGGACATGGTGCTCCTGCGGGTTACAAATATGAAGGATATACGACAGGAAAGTCTTCTTCGAATTATGATGGTTTAGCTCGGGTTTTTAGGATTATTTCTGCGCTTACAGGTAAAGAGGTTATTGTTTCGGTGGGTTCCATCCTCACTTCAGAGGCGTTAGATTGGTTGGCTGAACAAGAGGATCCCAATGTGACGTATTTCAAGTATGTCTATACTAAAGCAGGAGCAGCACCGTATATCCACATCATCTATACGTTTGATGACGGTGACTTTTTTGAGTATATTTCCTGTGAGACATATTATCAAATCTAATTGTTGTTAGGGAAATGGCCGCCCAACTGGCGGCCATTTTGGGTATCGCTGGTCGCCTGTGCTGGCATAGAAAGGTGGATCCATGAAAAAATTGAAGACTATCCTGCAATGGACGATCATGATCTTTGCTCTTTTGGCTCTTCTGGGTCTTTTGGAGGGCAAATTTGAGTCGATCTTTTACAAGTTCCCGTCGAGCATTTTGATGTTTGTCTTTGCTGTAGAGGAATACAAGGATCAGAAAAAAAGGAGCGCAGCTTTTTCATTTTTCGTCGGTGTGTTCCTGCTGGTGAGCATGGTGACCGAGGTGGCTAAATATATCAAATGAATGATACCGCTGATATCGCTATCAGGCCATCATACGGCCTGATAGCGATATGTCATTATCGCCCTGCCCGGATTTTTGTTGCGAAAAGGGGGTTGAGGGATATACTTAGAAAGAACGAACATTTCCTGAAAGGAGATCCCATATGAACGTATTATCCCATCTGGAGCCCAAGAGCGTCTTTTCCTTCTTTGAGGAGATCTGCGCCATTCCCCACGGCTCCGGCAATACGAAAAGGATCAGCGACTATCTGATGGCCTTCGCCGCCAGACACGGTCTGGAAGCCCATCAGGACGAGCTGAATAA
>JAFOCY010000059.1 GCA_017380995.1 Oscillibacter sp.
ATGTGGAACGAAACGGTGGAGCGGGAAGGAAAAAAATATCAGCGATTTACCTATCTTGAAACAGAGAAGACCTAAAACCTTGACTTTATCCATATTCTGTGCTACACTTTTTACGATAATTCGGTTTACGTTCGGGGTTCCGGGCGTTGACCGCCTGACTCAAATCAACAGATTGGAGATATGAATTATGGAAAGAATCAAGACTCTTGAGACTCGTTCCCTGTGCGAGAGCGCCAAGAACGGTGGCTGTGGTGAGTGCCAGACCTCCTGCCAGTCCGCTTGCAAGACCAGCTGCGGCGTTGCCAACCAGAAGTGCGAGAACACCAACAAGTAATCATTGGGTAAAACCATGAAAATGCCGCCGTGTTCAGGCGGCATTTTTCATGGGATGGAGGAACTATGGTACATCAGTATAAACTGAATGGATATAATATCGTGCTGGATTCCTGCTCCGGTTCTATCCACGTGGTGGATGAGGTGGCCTATGATGTCATTGCACTGTACGAGAGCAAGACCCAGGAGGAGATCGTAACGGAGCTGCTGGAGAAGTACAGCGGCCGTGAAGATGTTACCGCTGAAGAGCTGCGCCTTTGCATCCAGGATGTAGAGGCTTTGAAAAATGCCGGGAAGCTCTTCACCCCTGATACTTTTGCTGATATGGCAGGTACCTTCAAGGAGCGTTCCGGCGATGTGGTAAAGGCACTTTGCCTTCATGTTGCCCATACCTGCAACCTCAACTGCGGTTATTGCTTTGCCAGCCAGGGCAAGTACCACGGCGACCGGGCCGTTATGAGCTTTGAGGTCGGCAAACAGGCGCTGGATTTTCTGATCGCCAATTCCGGCCACCGTACCAACCTGGAAGTGGACTTCTTTGGCGGCGAGCCGCTGATGAATTGGGATGTTGTCAAGGAACTGGTAGCCTATGCCCGCAGCATCGAGAAAGAACACAAGAAGAACTTCCGCTTTACGCTTACCACCAATGGTATGCTCATTGACGATGATGTCATCGACTTTGCCAACCGTGAAATGAGCAATGTAGTCCTCAGCCTGGATGGCCGCAAGGAGATCCATGACCGCTGCCGCGTGGACTATGCAGGCAACGGCAGCTATGACCGCATTGTGCCCAAATTCCAGAAGCTGGTGGAAGCCCGGGGGAATAAGGACTATTATATGCGTGGCACCTTTACCCACGCAAACCCTGATTTTACCAAGGATGTATTCCACATGGCAGATCTGGGCTTTACGGAGCTGAGCATGGAGCCGGTGGTCTGTGCGCCCGGTGATCCCGCCGAGTTGACGGCCGAGGATCTGGAAGTGGTGAAGGAGCATTATGAGATCCTGGCAAAGGATATGCTCCGCCGCCAGAAGGAAGGTAAGCCCATTACCTTCTACCACTATATGCTGGACCTCACCGGCGGTCCCTGCATTTATAAGCGTATCTCCGGCTGCGGCTCCGGTACGGAGTACATGGCCGTCACGCCCTGGGGCGACCTCTACCCCTGCCACCAGTTTGTGGGTGAAGAGGAGTACAAGCTGGGTAATGTCTGGGACGGTGTTACCAACAAGGCCCTGCGGGAGGATTTCCGTTCCTGCAATGCCTACGCCCGTCCCGAATGTGCTGATTGCTGGGCAAAACTCTACTGTTCCGGCGGCTGTGCGGCCAATGCATATCATGCCACCGGCTCCATCCGCGGCGTTTATGAGCCGGGCTGTGAACTGTTCCGCAAGCGTATCGAGTGTGCCATTATGATGCGTATTGCCGAGCAGGAGATGGCAGAAAATAACTGATGGATACCCCCGTTGTGGATTTCGTGGAGCGCTATGTGGCTGAGCGCGGCGTAAGGCTCCATATGCCGGGACATAAGGGTAAAGGGCCCTTGGGTTGTGAGGCCTTTGATATCACAGAAATCAAAGGCGCGGACGCTCTTTACGAGGCGGAGGGGATCATTGCCCGCAGCGAAGAAAATGCTGCCGCGCTCTTTGGTACCGGAGGGACTTTTTACTCTACGGAAGGGTCCAGTCAGTGTATCAGGGCGATGCTGTATTTGGCGCTGACCTGCCGAAAGGAAGGAGCAGCACCGGTCATCGTTGCAGCCCGTAATGTCCATAAGGCCTTTGTTTATGCGGCGGCGCTGTTGGATTTTGAGGTAGTTTGGCTGTGGCCGAAGGAGAATACGTCTCTTTGCGCCTGTCCTGTTACGCCGGAGCATCTGGACCGGACCCTGAAAAGCCTTTCGGTTCCCCCGGCGGCGGTATATGTCACTAGCCCGGATTATTTGGGTAATATCCAGGATATCCGGTCCCTTGCGGAGGTGGCGCATCGTCATGGTACCATTCTGGCGGTGGATAATGCCCACGGTGCGTATTTGCATTTCCTGGATACGCCTTGCCATCCCATGGATCTGGGCGCGGATCTTTGCTGTGATTCCGCCCATAAGACGCTGCCGGTCCTCACCGGCGGTGCCTACCTCCACATCCATAAGGCGGCTCCGGCATCCTTTTGCGCCAATGCAAAAGAAGCGTTGGCCTTGTTTGGCTCCACCAGTCCTTCCTATCTGACCCTTCTTTCTCTAGATAGCTGTAACCGGTATCTGGCGGAGGAATATGCTGCCCGCCTGCGGGAGACAAAAGCAGAACTGACTGTGCTGCGGGAGAAGTTGAAGGATCTCGGGTGGAAGACACTGGATAGTGATCCTCTCCGGATTACCCTTGCAACAACAAAGCAGCAGACCGGGACCGCATTGGCAGAGCAGCTTCGGCGCAAAGGCATTGAGTGTGAATTTGCAGACCCGGACTTTCTGGTGCTTATGGCAACTCCGGAAAACAGTAAGAGGGACTTTGCGTATCTTCCGGAGGCGCTGGGCAGGAATTTTGCCCCGGTAGGGGAGAGACCTGGACTTCCTTTGGCAAAAGGAGAGAGGGTATGCTCCATCCGTGAGGCGTTGTTTGCGCCTCATGTGACAGTTCCGGTGGAGGAATCTCTGGGCTCTATCTGCGCGGCACCTATGGTATCCTGTCCGCCTGCGATCCCCATTGTCATCTCCGGTGAGCGCGTCACAGAGGAAGCGGTTGAGATGTTCTGTTATTATGGAGTAAAGTCAGCAGATGTGTTGAAATAATAAAAAATCCACCCGGATGGGTGGATTTTTATTATTTCAGTACATCTAAAACAGGAAGATCAAAGCCTTGGTATTCCCGGTCCTTCAAAAGGAGAATGACTTCATCCAGAGTCGGGAGGGAAGGCATGGCGCCCATACGGGAAACAGTGATGGCGGCAGTATGGCTTGCAAAATTCAGCGCCTGATCCAGGGAAAGACCTACGCTGACGCCCACGCTCAGCGCGCCTACGAAAGAATCACCGGCGGCAGTGGGATCTGCAATGTGCGGCATGGTAACACAAGGGATGTAACGGATGTCTTCAGCTTCCACCACAGCAGAGCCTGCGCCGCCTAAGGTTATGATGGTGTGCTTCACCCCTTTTTCCCGAAGGGCGGCGGCGATCTTTTGCAGATCTTCCTTACAGGGGCCGTATTCATCCGAGGCCAGGGGAAGGCCGGTCTCCATAGAGGCCTCCTGCTCATTGGGGGTAAGGTATGTCACAAGGCTCAAAAGCTCATCGTCCAGGTCAGTGGCTGGGGCAGGATTGAGCATCACGGGAACGCCCGCCTCCTTGGCCCAGTGGGCAACAGCCCGGTTGACCTCGATGGGAACTTCCAGTTGCAGCAGCACGATATCGTAGGAGGCGATTTCCTCCCGGATCCAAGAAACCTCTTCCACCGTCAGTGTCCGGTTGGCCCCAGGGATCACGATGATGCGGTTTTGCGCGGTATGATTCGTGACCTCCAGTGTTACATGGCCCACACCGGAATGGATGCCCTGACGCACTACCACATGGCTCACGTCCACGCCGGCCTCCTGGGGTGTTTTCAAAAGCAGCTCGCCGAACAGGTCGTCACCAACGCAGCCCATCATGGTCACATCCGCACCTAATCTTGCACATTGGAGCGCCTGATTTGCGCCTTTTCCGCCGGGAGCCATGTGGAAGGAGTTACCGTAAACGGTTTGCGCGGATTTAGGTATGCGCTCCGTGGTGGCGATCACATCCATGACAAAGCTGCCAACGACTAAAATGCGGGGTTTTTTACTCATGATAAAGGACTCCTAAGCATGAAACAAATATATTATTTTTATTATACTTCTTTTTCTGAAAATTACAAGACTTTTGGCGTTCGTTTGAATGAAAACGATTAAATTTGCCGTGAATTTGTCATAACTCACAAAGAATCGAAAGAAGATTCTCTCTTGACACATCTTGAAATTTTTCGTTTTTTGTGGATGCGGGATGAGTAGGGGAGCGGTAATTGTCTCTTGCCTTACCGTCAGATAAAAATATCCCCCGCCAGAAGAGGCGGGGGATAAAGAAGATGAACTTTAACGGATCTTACCGGAGTTGGTGGTGTCCTTGAGCAGAACGTCGTGGGCGCCGCCCTCCACGATGGAGACGGAGGAGACCAGAGTCAGCTTTGCCTTATCACGCAGCTCGGGGATGCTCAGTGCGCCGCAGTTGCACATGGTGGAGCGGACCTTAGCCAGGGTGGTGGCCATGCCGTCGGCAAGCTTGCCAGCGTAGGGAACATAGGAGTCAACGCCTTCTTCGAAGCTCAGCTTGGCGCTGCCGCCCAGGTCGTAGCGCTGCCAGTTGCGGGCACGGGCGCTGCCCTCGCCCCAGTATTCCTTCATATAGCTGCCGCCGATGAGGACCTTGGCAGAGGGGCTCTCGTCGAAACGGGAGAAGTAACGGCCCAGCATGCAGAAGTCGGCGCCCATGGCCAGAGCCAAGGTGATGTGGTAATCCTGGACGATACCACCGTCAGCGCAGATGGGGACATAGATGCCGGTTTCTTCAAAGTACTTGTCGCGCTCCTGGGCAACATCAATGACAGCGGTAGCCTGTCCGCGGCCGATGCCCTTGGTCTCACGAGTGATGCAGATGGAGCCGCCGCCAATGCCGACTTTCACAAAGTCTGCGCCGGCGTCTGCCAGGAAGCGGAAGCCTTCGCCGTCCACCACGTTGCCGGCGCCAACCTTGACGGTATCGCCGTAGTTGTCGCGGATCCACTTGATGGCGCGGGCCTGCCACTCGGAATAACCCTCGGAGGAGTCCAGAACCAAAACATCAGCGCCGGCTTCCACCAGGGCGGGAACGCGCTGGGCATAGTCGCGGGTGTTGATACCGGCGCCTACCACATAACGCTTGTGCTCGTCCAGCAGCTCCAGGGGATTGTCCTTATGGGTGTCATAGTCCTTGCGGAAAACAAAGGAGACCAGGTGGCCGTCTTCGCTGAGGATGGGCAGGGCGTTGAGCTTGTTATCCCAGATGATGTCGTTGGCAGTCTTCAGGCTGGTGCCTTCGGGGGCAGAGATGATCTTTTCGGCAGGAGTCATGAACTCGGAAACAGGGGTGGCGGGATCCATGCGGCTGACGCGGTAATCACGGCTGGTGACAATGCCCAGGAACTTGCCGGTGCCGGTGCCGTCATCAGTGACGGCCATGGTGGAGTGGCCAGTACGTTCCTTCATCATGAGAACATCTGCCAGGGTGTCGTTCAGGCGGAGGTTGGAGTCACTGGTGACAAAGCCGGCCTTGTGTGCCTTCACCTTGCGGACCATCTCAGCCTGCTGTTCAATGGGCTGGGAGACGAAGATAAAGGCAATACCGCCCTCTTTGGCAAGGCCAATACCCATCTTCTCACCAGAGACGGACTGCATAACAGCAGAAACCATGGGGATATTCATAGCCAGGGGACACTCTTCCTCACCTTTGCGGTACTTCACAACGGGAGTCTTCAAAGAAACGTTGGCGGGGATGCAGTCAGCAGAGGAGTAACCGGGGACAAGCAGATACTCGCTGAAGGTACGGGAGGGTTCAGAGAAGAAATAAGCCATAATGCACCTCATTCATAAAATTATCATTTGTTAAATTGAAGGTATTGTACCACAGGGGAGAAAAATTGCAACACATTTTTGCAGGAGTTTTGCAAACAAAAACCGAAAAACTGAAAGGAGTTTTCCGGTTTTGTAAGTTTACACGTTCTTAAAGCTTTTTGCGCATGACAGTGTGACGGAAGATACCATCGGCAAAATACTCGTTGGAGCAGAAAATACGATTTCCCTCGATGTCGAAATCCACCTCAGACATATTGAGCAGGGGAGAACCTACGG
>JAFOCY010000060.1 GCA_017380995.1 Oscillibacter sp.
ACCGGTTTGTTCGCCATCGGCGGCGGTCTTGCCACCCTCCCTTTCCTGAAGAATATCGGCGAGGCCACGGGCTGGTACACCTACAGCGACCTTTTGAATATGCTGGCGGTGTCCGAGTCCACCCCCGGCCCCATCGGCATCAACATGGCCACCTATGTGGGCTACACCGTAGGGGGATTTCCCGGGGCGCTCATCGCTACCCTGGGCGAGGTAACGCCTTCGATTATCGTCATCCTCATCGTGGCGGCGATCCTGAAAAGCTTCCGGAACAACGTCTATGTGGAGCGGGCCTTCTACGGCCTGCGCCCCGCCTCCAGCGGCCTGATCGGCGGCGCGGCGGTGAGCGTCGTGCTGGAGGTGCTGCTTGGCAGCGGCATCGTGTTCCGGGAGGGGAAAATTTTAGGTGAGCTGGTCATGGGCGGCGGCGTCCACTGGCTGGGCATCGGTCTTGCGGCGATGCTGTATATCCTGACCAACCATGTTAAGGCCACCAAGAAGCTCCATCCCATCGTATTTATCGCGGCGTCTGCCGTCATCGGCGTGGTGTTCCGGTTCGGCGCTTATTGAGAAAAGGAGAGACATATGAATCACAACAGCAAAAATTATACCCTGGCGTTCTTTGTCCTGGTGGTGGCCATCATCGTGGGCATTGTCAGCCTCGTGGTGGTCCGTCCCCCTATCCCCGCTACCCTGAGCGAGTTCTTCCCTCCGGTGGAGGAGATCGAGTATTTCAACATTACCGCGGAGGGTGAACAGACCGGCGGGAACGTGACCCGGGCGGAGGAGGATATCCAGACCCTGGTGACCCTGGCCCAGGCGGTGGAGATGGTGCCCGAGCAGAAGTCCTATGTGGGCAAGAAGTTTGAGGGTACCATGTACCACATCCAGATGGCCTATTCCGGCACCAAGTATGACTTCTACATCGCCACCGACGGCTCCATCTACCACGCCAACGGCAAGTATTTCCCCGTGGCGGGCGAGGAGATGGACGCGGTCTACGCCTGGCTGGAGGACTTTTGCGGATAAAAAAACAGGCGGCGCAGCCGCCTGTTTTTTTACGGTTCTTCATCCTCCAGCAGGTGCATGACGGAGACCTCGTAGGCCACCCGTTCCTCGACCCCGGCTCCGGTTGCCTTATGGTAGATACGGCTTTGGACCCGCCCGTCAATGGTGAGGCTGTCGCCCACCTGCAGATCTCCGGTGTGTACGGCAAGCTGCCCCCAGGCGATGGCGGGGAGGTAGTCTGCCCGGCCGTAGCGCCGGGGGACGGCCAGCATCAAATCGCAGATGCTGCGGCCCAGGGGCGTGCGGCGGAAAATGGGCGGCTTGCAGATGCTGCCGCTGAGGATGATGCGGTTGCAGGGCTCCCCCGTGGCGGGGGTGATCTCCAGGGGATATACGGTGAGGATCAGGCGGTTGCCTACCCCTGTGCGGTTATTGAAGGAGCGGAGCTGTCCCTGGATGCGGACGCAGCAGCCCTGGCCCATCAGGGGGAGCTTTTCCTCCGGCAGCAGCACCGGCAGGATGTCTGAATCACCGGACAGGCGCGGTACTTCCACATAGCAGCGGAAAAACCGCTTTTCCTGGTGGTCGTGGGACCACTGCGCAGCAGTGAGGACGGTGCCCTCCAGCACCAGTTCGTTTTTTGCACTCATGTTGTCCACCTCGTAGTCGTTGTGGTGGAGCATATGAGAAAAATTTACAATTCAGAACTTGCATCAACCCGGAGGGCAACATATAATAAGCGAAAAATGAGGGAGAGGAAGGAACGTCCCATGGCAAATTTGCTGGACTATCTGGACTGGCGGGGAGACCTGACCCTTGGACAGGACCCGTTCAACGAAGTGGATAATCTGATCCTGGCGGAGCTGTCCTTTGTGGATTTTGGCGGCATCGTGGCCCCGCCGGGAGAGGGAAGCGGGATTCCCCTGTATGAGGCGGCGGAGCGGTATTTTACCCGCTTCCCGGAGGGGGTCGACATGGGCGTTCTGGTGCCGGACGCCATCCCCGAGATGCTGGAGAAAATGGCGGCTTGCCCCCGGTTCCGGGATATGAAGCTAAGCTGCTTTGCCGACTGGCTGGATAACGACAAGGCGGTGCAGTTCGCAGCCCTCACCATCGAGACGGGGGACGGGGCGGTGTACCTTGCCTTCCGAGGGACGGACGATACGCTTGCGGGCTGGAAGGAGGACTTCCACCTGGCCTGCGTGCCGGAGATCCCCGCCCAGCGCCTGGCGGTGGAGTACACCCGGCAGGCGGCGAAGCAGTATCCCCGGAAAAAGCTGCGCCTGGGCGGCCACTCCAAGGGCGGAAATCTTGCGGTGTGGTCGGCGCTGAACGTTCCGGACCGGGTCCGGCGCCGCATCCAGCAGGTCTGGTCCAATGACGGCCCCGGCTTCCACGAGGATATTTTGTCCCTTCCGGAGCACCAGGACGTGGCCCGGCGCATCGTGACCATCATCCCCCAGTCTTCGCTGGTGGGGATGATTCTGGAGCATGACGAGGACTACACCGTGGTGGAGAGCAGCGAAAAGGGCCTCATGCAGCACGACGGCTTTTCCTGGGAGGTGAAGGGGGCCGGCTTTGTGCGCCTTGGAAGCGTGACCCGCCAGGGCCGCCACCACGACCTGGTGCTCAAGGAGTGGGTGCGGCAGATGCCCCTGGACCAGCGGGAGAAGTTCGTGGAGGGCCTCTTTTCCCTCCTTACCGCCTCCGGCGCCCAGACCCTGACGGACCTGAAGGAGGAGAACCTGAAGGCAGTGGGCGCCATGATAAAGGCCATGAAGGATATGGAAAAGGACACCCGGGACGCGCTGCTCTATGCCTTCCGCCAGCTGATGCGCAGCGGCTGGAAGGTGCTCAGCGAGGAGTGGCAGCAGGAGACAGGGAATAAGCTCAAGGAGGCGGAGCAGAAGCTCCGCACCCTGCGGGGAAAAATAGAGTAAAAAAGAGAGGATGCGGAAGCATCCTCTCTTTTTAGGCTGTTGTAAATTGCTTAGAACTCGGCGTTGCCCACGGTGCGGGGGTGGAGCTCCACGTCACGGATGTTGGAGATGCCGGTGAGGTACATCACCATGCGCTCAAAGCCCAGGCCGTAGCCGGCGTGCTTGCAGGAGCCGTAGCGGCGCAGGTCGCAGTACCACCAGTAATCCTCGGGGTTCATACCCAGCTCCTTGATGCGGCCTTCCAGCAGCTCCAGGCGCTCCTCACGCTGGCTGCCGCCGATGATCTCGCCGATGCCGGGGACCAGGCAGTCTGCGGCGGCTACGGTCTTGCCGTCGTCGTTCATGCGCATATAGAAGGCCTTGATCTCCTTGGGATAGTCGGTGACGAAGACGGGCTTCTTAAAGACCTGCTCGGTGAGGTAACGCTCGTGCTCGGTCTGCAGGTCGGTGCCCCACTCCACCTTGAAGTCAAACTGGTCGTTGACCTTGGAGAGGATCTCCACGGCCTCGGTGTAGCTGATGCGGCCAAAGTCGGAAGAAGCAACGTGCTCCAGACGCTCCTTCAAGCCCTTATCCACGAAGGAGTTGAAGAAGTTGATCTCGTCGGGGCACTTTTCCAGCACCGTCTTGATGATATACTTGATCATGGCCTCGGCGGTGTTCATATAGTCGTTCAGGTCGGCAAAGGCCATCTCGGGCTCGATCATCCAGAACTCGGCGGCGTGGCGCTGGGTGTTGGAGTTTTCGGCGCGGAAGGTGGGGCCGAAGGTGTAGACATTGCCAAAGGCCATGGCGAAGTTCTCGCAGTTGAGCTGGCCGGAAACGGTGAGGCTGGTGGGCTTGCCGAAGAAGTCCTGGCTGTAGTCGATGGAGCCGTCTTCCAGGCGGGGAGGATTGTTCAGGTCCAGAGTGGTGACCTGGAACATCTCGCCGGCGCCCTC
>JAFOCY010000008.1 GCA_017380995.1 Oscillibacter sp.
GGCAGGGGAATCCTTAATTAAAATCATCCCGAAGGGATACCTTCATGCGCCATGGCGCAATTCATGGTGAAACCAATTCATGCCCCAAGGCAATTCATTGGCCATCGGCCGTCATGCCCCCCCGGCAGGGTGCCATGTAAGAAATCGGAAATGTTTGACTACCCCTCCGGCTTTTTGCCCAGACAAAAAGCCACCTCCCCTGACAAGGGGAGGCATGGGTGCGCTGCGAACCCGGGGGATATTGGCAGGTGCGGTGGTGGGGCGGCAGTTTACATCATAGCCTGGTCGTTGATGCGCAGGTGGAACTGAAGATTCAGGGTCTGGGCGGCTTTGCGGCACAGGAGCATCCGCTTCAGGAATATCTCAAAATACTCCGATACGGAGCTGACCGCCGTATCTACCCGGATATCCAGGGTCAGGCTGTCTCCCTCCAGCAGCAGATCGGATTTCAGCGTTGCGTAATTGACCCGGTCGTGGATGTCCGTGGTGACGGTTTTCTGATCCCGGACACGGCTTCTGCGGACATCGGACTTGTCCGCAATGATCAACGCTGCCGCCACGGGGTTTACCGGCACACCGGTGCCCTCATCGTGATTGCCGATGGCAGACACAATGGTAGCGATCTCCTCCGGGGGAAATTCCATCCGGTCCAGGATCCGGAAGGCCATGACGGCGCCGCTCTGGCTGTGATCTGTCCGGTTGACCACATTTCCGATATCGTGGAGATATCCGGCGATCTTTGCCAATTCCACGGTGCGCTCCGGGTAACCCAGTTTTTCCAGAATATCCGCCGCCACAGTGGCCACCCGGGTCACATGGGGAAAACTATGTTCCGTAAAACCCAGGGCTTCCAGAGCTGCATCCGCCTGGCGGATATAGACCTGGACGGCGTGATCCTGCTTCAGTAATTCGTAAGTCATAGACTTTCTCCTCTCGATGGCTTTTCTTTAGTATACCTGTCCGCCGGGAAAAATGCAATCAGGTCTTTTCTTTCCCTAAAATTTGTGGTATAGTGTGCTGCGTAAATTTTTTGGAGGTACACTATGACCATTGCTGAGATATTGTCCCAGGAGCTGGGGCAGAAACTGGAATATGTGGAAAATGTGCTTGCGCTTCTCGATGAGGGCAACACCATCCCCTTCATCGCCCGCTACCGTAAGGAGATGCACGGCGCTATGGACGACACCGTACTGCGGCAGCTGGAGACCCGGCTGACCTACCTGAGATCCCTGCAGGAACGCCGGGATGAGGTCAAGCGTTCCATTGAGAATCAGGGAAAGCTCACCGAGGAGCTGTCCGCCGCCATCGATGCCGCCGCTACCCTGACGGAGGTAGAGGATCTGTACCGGCCCTATAAGCAAAAGCGCCGGACCCGTGGCTCCGTAGCCCGGGAAAAGGGTCTGGAGCCTCTGGCCCAGGCCATTTTTGCCCAGGATGGATCGGATCCGACCGTTCTGGCAGCGGATTATGTGGATGCCGAAAAGGGCGTGAACACCGTCGAAGAAGCCCTCCAGGGCGCTTCCGACATCATTGCGGAAGACCTTTCCGACGACGCCGACATCCGTAAGAACCTCCGGGAGCTGACCATGCGCAGGGGCGTTTTCACCTGCAAGGCCGTGGAGGATGCAGAGGAAAACGGCGTTTACAGGCTCTATTACGACTTTAGCCAGAACATTCAGAGGCTGCTGGATCACCAGATCCTGGCCATGAACCGGGGCGAAAAGGAAGGCATCCTGAAGCCCAATATCTCCCTCCCCGGCAATGACGGCGCTGCCCTGGTGTGCCGGGCGGCATTGAAGCCCACCATGTTCGTTTCCCAGTTTGTGCGAAGCGCCGCTGTGGATGCCTATGAACGGCTGATCTTCCCCGCCATCCAGCGGGAAATCCGCACTGCCCTGTCTGACCGGGCCTATGCCGGCGCCATTTCCAACTTTGCTTTGAACCTGAAGCCCCTGCTGATGCAGCCTCCTGTGAAGGGCTTTGTCACCATGGGCTTAGACCCCGGCTACCGCAACGGCTGCAAGGTGGCCGTGGTGGATGCCACCGGCAAGGTGCTGGACACCGCCGTGGTGTATCCCACCTTCGGCGAAAGCCAGAAGCGTCAGGCAATTACCAAGCTGAGCCAGCTGATGACGAAGCACAAGGTAAGCCACATCGCCATCGGCAACGGCACTGCCTCCCGGGAGACGGAAGCCATGACCGTGGAGATGCTGCACTCCTTCCCCCAGGCCAGCTATATGATCGTCAACGAGGCCGGCGCTTCCGTGTACTCCGCCTCTCCCCTGGCGGCGGAGGAGTTCCCGGAGTTTGATGTAAATCTGCGTTCCGCCGTGTCCATCGCCCGGAGACTCCAGGACCCCCTGGCAGAGCTGGTCAAAATCGATCCCAAGGCCATCGGCGTGGGTCAGTATCAGCACGACTGTCCCCAGAAAGAGCTGGATGCCGCCCTGGGCGCTGTGGTGGAGGATTGCGTCAATGCCGTAGGCGTGGATGCCAACACCGCATCCCGGAGCCTGCTGCAGCAGGTGGCCGGTCTGAACAGCACCACCGCCAAGAATATTGTGGCCTTCCGGGAGGAAAACGGCCCCTTTACCAGCCGTTCCCAGCTGAAAAAAGTTCCCAAACTGGGCCCCAAGGCCTTCCAGCAGTGCGCCGGTTTCCTGCGGATCCCGGAGAGCAAGGAGTTGCTGGACAACACCGGCGTTCACCCGGAATCCTATGCAGGCGCCAAAGCTCTGCTGGAGCTGCTGGGTCTGAAAAAGGGAGCCGATCTGGCAGGCCTCAGCGCCCGGCTGGAAAGCTACGGCATTGAAAAGGCAGCGGGTGAATTGGGCATCGGCAGTCCTACCCTGGTGGACATTGCCAGGGAGCTAAGTAAGCCCGGCAGAGATCCCCGTGATGAACTGCCCGCCCCCATTCTCCGTAAGGATGTGCTGGAAATGAAGGATCTGGTTAACGGCATGATCCTCACCGGCACAGTGCGAAATGTCATCGATTTCGGTGTGTTCGTGGACATCGGCGTCCATCAGGACGGCCTGGTGCACATCTCCGAGGTCTGCAAGCGTAAGCTCCGCCACCCCAGCGAAGTGGTGAAGGTGGGCGACGTGGTGAAGGTCATGGTGCTGTCCGTGGACGAAAAGCGCCACCGCATCAGCCTCTCCATGAAGCAGGTAACAGAATAAACAAATCCCTCCGGTTTCCATACCGGAGGGATTTTTCTGTCAAAGGGCGGTGAATTCGAAATCCTCGAATTTCAGACGGTCGCCCACATCCACCCCGAAGGGCAGCAGAAACAGGGCAACCTGGGATTCTACCCCGGTGTCGTCATAGCGCACCATGGCATAGTCTCCCCGGATATCGATCACGGTACAGAGCATAATTGACTCCTTTCTTCCCGGAATGGGATGAACAGGGTTTTGGGAAGGATGGGTGTGCCAGGGCCATTGCAGAGGCAGTAATCTGCCGCCCGCCAACGTGAGAGCATGAGGGCAGAAAACGGGCTAAGATGTAAGCCTCTTCATTACATATTCTCAAAATCCGGCATATCGTCAGCCGTATCCAGTTTGATGGGATTGTTTTCGATATATTCCCAGACAGCACGATATCCCGTATCATTTCGTATTACCCGGTCAATAAAGGATTTTTGCCATATGGAACTGCCGTTTTTCATGGAAACCCACCGTTTCATATGCCCAACCACCATTGACATCGTAGGGGCGGCAATCTGCCGCCCGTCCTCATCCGTATGAATGGACAGGAGCATATGAATATGGTCAGGCATAACGCAGTATATATCCACGGAGATCATGGGATAATGCTCCGGGATCTGCAAAATGGCTGTTTCCACAAGGGTGCCAATTGGGGATAACCGGGAACAGCCTGTGGCTGCCTCTGCATTCCAGAGGATGGGTTTTCTGTTCTGGACGCAGGCAGTAATGAAATACGCCCCGGGGGTGGAATAATCGTAGGCCTGGATCCGGATGGTTCTACGCTTTGGAAGGTTTCTCATAGGCGTATCCTCATGTTATAACGGAAAGTGAATCCGGGTTTCATGGTATGGGAGGAAGCGGGAGGCAGGTTGCCTCCCCTACATTTTGGGAGGCGGAAGCGGGCGGCAGGTTGCCTCCCCTACATTTTTGGGGCGAAAGCGGGCGGCAGATTGCCGCCCCTACGTTAAGGTTCGGAGGCGGGCGGCAGATTGCCGCCCCTACATTTCGGGGGATCCGGGCGGCAGGTTGCCGCCCCTACGTTTGGGCGGCGAAGGCGGGCGGCAGGTTGCCGCCCCTACATTTGGAGTAGCGGAAGCGGGCGGCAGATTGCCGCCCCTACATTTTGGGGGCGGAAGCGGGCGGCAGATGTAAGCCCCTACGTTGAGGTGCAGAGGCGGGCGGCAAATGTAAGCCCCTACGTTAAGGTTCGGAGGCGGGCGGCAGATGTAAGCCCCTACGTTAAGGTTCGGAGGCGGGCGGCAAATGTAAGCCCCTAC
>JAFOCY010000061.1 GCA_017380995.1 Oscillibacter sp.
AGGGCGTTACCGATGAGTTCGTGGAGCCCGTGGTCTGCGACCAGGACGGCACCATCTCCGATAACGACAGCGTGATCTTCTTCAACTTCCGCCCCGACCGGGCCCGCGAGATCACCCGCTCCCTGGTGGACCCCGATTTTGACGGCTTCACCCGCCAGTTCTTCCCCCTGGTGTTCGTCTGCAACACCGAGTATGACGCCACCATGCCCAACGTCCAGGTGGCCTTCCCCAAGGATCCTGTCCGCAACGGCCTGGGCGAGTACCTCAGCCAGATGGGCATGACCCAGCTGCGCATCGCCGAGACCGAGAAGTACGCCCATGTGACCTTCTTCTTCAACGGCGGCAGCGAGACCGTCTTCCCCGGCGAGGACCGGGTGCTGGTGGCCTCTCCCAAGGTGGCTACCTACGACCTCCAGCCTGAGATGAGCGCTGTGGAGGTGTGTGACAAGTGCGTGGAGCGCATTGAATCCGGCGCTTACGATGTCATCATCCTGAACTTTGCCAACTGCGACATGGTGGGCCACACCGGTGTCTACGAGGCCGCTGTGAAGGCCGTGGAGACGGTGGACACCTGCGTGGGCCGCGTGGTGGACGCCACCTTGAAGATGGGCGGCATCGCCATGATCACCGCCGACCACGGCAACGCCGAGCAGATGCAGGAATCCGATGGCAGCCCCATGACTGCCCATACCACCAACCCCGTCCCCTTCATCCTCTGCGGAGCCGGCAGCGAGCTGCGCAAGGATGGACGCCTGGCCGACATCGCCCCCACCATCCTGGATGTGCTGGGCCTTGCCTGCCCCGCCGAGATGGACGGCACCACCCTCATCGTGAAGTAACTTACGACGATATCGTCTCTTGCAAAATAGGAGCCATGCCGGCCGGCATGGCTCCTATTTCTTTTTATTCCGGCAGCAGCAAAAAAGGACGCACCGTTGGTGCGTCCTTTTCCTATTATTACACGAATTACAGATACTTCTGCATACCGTCGGTGGCAGCCTCAGCATCAGCGCTGATGGTGACGGTGAACTTGATGTTGTTCTTCTCGCCGAAAGCGTCCAGCCAGTTGAGGAAAGCCTCGGTCTCGCTGTCCACATCGCGGCCAACGGTCTTGCAGACGTTGTCCACAAAAACGTGGGAAATATCATAGTTGCCGGCATAGAGGCCGCTGATGAAGCCACGGAAGACTTCGTAGCTGGAGAGCTTGTACTCCTCAGCGTCGATCAGACGGACCTGATTGTGAATGTTATAGGTCATGTTGCGGGTAGGCTCGATGCAGATCACGCAACCGGACTCTTCCTTAGCAGCAACGTTAACCATTTCAATGAGCTGCTTGGTCTTGCCGGAACCCTTACCGCTCATAATCAATCTAACCATAGTAAATCACTCCTGTCAAAAAAATCGCGGGGATAAATTCCTAAATTAAGCATAGCATAAACTTCCGGAAATTACAATGCAAAAATGTAAGCGTTTTCTTTGTGGATTATATACGAAAGTTTTCTGCCGGCAGGAAAACCCCGCCGGCAGCGCAGATCTCTTCCTCACCCCGCCATAAGAGCCATCTTCAAAAGCTTTCCAAAGACCTGCCCAAAGGTCAGCCGCTCCACCGTCTCCCCGGCCACAATGGGAATGGACGCCACCGTTTCCCCGCCGCTGGTGACTGTCAGCGTACCCAGGGGATCCCCTGCCGCCACCGGGGCCGTCAGCCCCTCCACGATCTCCACGCTTTGCTGCAGATCCCCCGCTTTGGCCTTTTCCATCAGAAGCGTTGCTCCCTCCCCAACAGTCGGCTGGCAGGTGGCCTGGGTTCCAAGCTCCACCGGGATGGGCGCCAGAGGCGTCTGGGGCGTCACATTTTTCAGCGTGTAGGTGGAAAAGCCATAGTTTAAAAGGGCCTTCGCGTCCGCGAACCGCTTTTCGCTGGTCTCCCCCTTCATGATGACCGCCACCAGCTCCATTCCCTCCCGCTCCGCAGTGCCGGAAAGGCAATACCGGGCGGCATCGGTGGAGCCGGTTTTCAGGCCCGTGGCTCCCTCGTAAAAACGGATGAGCTTATTGGTGTTCACCAGCTGGCTCTGGCCGTTTCTGAGGGTATCCATCCAGATGGTGGTATACTCCCGGATCTTGGGATGGTTCAAGATCAGCTCCCGGCTCATCAGGGCGATATCGTGGGCGGAAGTGACGTGACCTTGGGCCGGAAGGCCGGTGGCGTTGCAAAAATGGGTGTCCTGCATCCCAAGCTCCGCCGCCCGCGCGTTCATCTTCTCCACAAAGGCCTCCTCGCTTCCCGCCACCGCCTCCCCCAGAGCCACGGCGCAGTCGTTGGCGGAGACCACGCACACCGCTTTGAGCATATCGTGGACGCTCATCTGCTCGTTTTCCTTCAGCCAGATCTGGCTGCCCCCCATGGAACAGGCGTGGGCGGAGGCAGTGACCGTGGTGTCGTAGTCCAGCTGTCCTGCATCAATGGCCTCCATGGTCAAAAGCAGCGTCATCACCTTGGTGACGCTGGCCGGCTCCAGCTTGGCGTGCTCGTCTTTGGCGTAGAGCACGGTGCCCGTCTCCTTTTCCATCAAAACCGCAGACGGAGCCGATACCTCCACCGCTCCCGCCCCACCGCTGAGCGCCAGTGCCGCCAGCACGGCGGCCAACATCTTTTTCATATGGCAGTCCCTCCCTTTTTACCACCATATGCCAAAAAGAGGACGGCTATGCCGTCCTCTGGGGATTTAAAAGAGATTGGTAACAAAGATCTCAATGCCGATGAAGATCAAAATGGTGCCGCCCAGAATGCCCGCCTTACCCGCAAGACGGGTTCCGGCGGTGCGGCCGATGACAAGGCCGCCCATGCAGATGAAGAACGTCACCGCCGCAATGATCAGCGCAGCCAGCAGGGCGGAAAAAAAGTCATAGTCCGCAATAGTGAACCCAACGGACAGCGCATCAATGGAGGTCGCCACACCCTGGAGCATCAGCGCCTTGAAGCCTACGCCGCAATCCTCTTCCTCCCCATCGCCGCCGGTGATGCCATCATAGAGCATCTTGCCGCCGATGTATCCCAGGAGGATCATGGCGATCCAGGGAATGAACTGCTCAAAGGCGCGGAAATACTGCACGATGGTATGGACGCACACCCATCCCGTCAGGGGCATGATGGCCTGGAAGGCGGCAAACACCCCCGCCACCGCACACATTTTCCCCTTTTTCATTCCAGGCTCGTTCAGTCCGTTAGCCAGAGACACGGAGAAGGCGTCCATCGCCAGGCCAATACCAAGCAAAATACTGTTAAAAAAGAATGAAAAGCCCAAATTCATGTTTCTTCTCCCTCCATTTTCGCGGCAAAAAGTCCGGGTACGGTAATACCATACCCGGAGACCATGAAAAAAAGACTCCATGCATGGTGATACCCTCCATACATGAGTCTCGCAATTTAAAACAAGCCAGGCCGACGGCCAGTATGTTGACTTGCCACGCGTCCCGCAGACGGACACGCTTGCTACTCCCTCATACAGACAAATAGTATATCGGCAGGGGAAAGAATTGTCAAGCCGGGAGGCGGAAAGTTTTTCCGGAGCGACATTTTTCGTGTTGCAAAAGGCGAAAAAGTCTGCTATACTTACCCATGTACTTTGCGGATATAGTTCATCGGTAGAACGGCAGCTTCCCAAGCTGCATAGGCGGGTTCGACTCCCGTTATCCGCTCCACGTCGGAGCAAGCGTCATATCGCTTGCCCCGACTTTTTTTGCCTCTGTGCCAGCATCTAAAGTTTTTCCGCACGCAGGTATAGTTTCCCCGCCCGTTGTCCATACTTCCCCATAGATACCAAGTTGAGGGAGGATGGATATGGACAAAAAATTTTCGATTCCCTGGAGCAATGCGGCCTTCTACCTGTGTCTTGCGGTGTGTCTGATCGCCGTGGGGACAGGAGGCTGGTTTCTGCTCTTCGGGAAGGAGGAGCCCGAAGTCTCCGCCCCGGTGTATGAAACGGTGGCGGACCAGCCGGTGGAGACCGGAGTTGCGCCTGCGGAGACACCCCCGGCGGAGGAATTCCCCGTGGAGGAGCCGCCTGTTGCCGAAGTCCTGGAGAGCGTAGAGATGCCGGAGGAGGACATTCAGCCTGTTTTTGAGGACATCCCTGTAGTGGCTGAGGAACCCTGCCTTCTGGTGGAGCCTCTGGAGGGCGAGGTGGTGGCGGCTTTTTCCGTCAGCGAGCTGCAGTACGATCCCACCTTTGACGACTGGCGCATCCACGACGGCGTGGATATTGCCGCCGCCCTGGGGGCCGCGGTGCTTTCCGCGTCAAGCGGCACGGTCCAAAGCGTCACAGAAGACGCCCTGATGGGCGTGACGGTGGTCATCGACCATGAGGACGGCTACCAGACCACCTACTGTAACCTTGCCAAGGACCCCATGGTCCTGCCGGGAGCAAAGGTGGGCGCCGGGGAGGTCATCGGCGCCGTGGGAGACACGGCCCTTGCCGAAAGCAAGCAGGAGTCCCACCTCCACTTCTCCGTCACCAAGGACGGCGATGTGGTGGATCCCAATGAATATCTGAACCAATAAGAAAAAACGGACGCGAAAGCGTCCGTTTTTCTTATTGTTCCATCATGCGCTCGTTGGCCTTTTTCAGCGTCTTGCGCAGGAAGAAGCTGGAAAGGAGCAGGGACATTCCCTCCGCAACAGGGAAGGCAAACCACACCAGGTTCAGATTTCCCGTCAGGGACATCAGGTAGGCAACGGGCAGCAGCACCAGGATCTGACGGCCCACGGAGATCACCAGGCTGTGGAAGGGGTTGCCGATGGCCTGGCACACGGAGCCTGCGATGATGCAAAAGCCTGCCAAGGGGAAGTGGATGCCCACGATGCGCAGCGCCACGGTACCGATGGAAAGCATCTCTCCGGAGGGGTTAAAGAAGCCCAGCAGGATCCCGGGGATAAACTCAAAGAGCAGCGTTCCGCAGGTCATGATGCAGATGGCGGTACAGATGGTGTACTTCACAGCCTGCTTCAGCCGGTCCAGTCGGGCAGCGCCGTAGTTGTAGCTGACGATGGGGACGCAGGCGTTATTCAAGCCGAAGACGGGCATAAAGATGAAGTTCTGGAGCTTGAAGTACGCGCCGTAGACAGCGGTGGCCGCCTCAGAAAAGCCCAGGAGGATCTTGTTCATGGTGAAGGTGGTGACAGAGCCCACGGACATCATCAGCATGGAGGGAAGGCCCACCCGGAAGATCTCCTTCACCGTCCAGCTATGCCAGCGGACCATGGAAGGCCGCAGGTGAATATCGTGGTTCAGCCGCACATTCAGCACGAGGCCCACGATGGCGGCCACGATCTGGCCCGTAACCGTAGCGATGGCAGCACCCGCCACCTCCAGCCGAGGCAGGCCGAACATGCCAAAGATCAAAATGGGGTCCAGGATCATGTTGATAATGGCACCCAGCACCTGGGTGCACATAGAGAGGACCGTCCGTCCCGTGGCCTGGAGCATCCGCTCGGCGGTAAACTGCAGGAAGATACCGATGGACACGCCCAGGCAGATGGAGGTATAGTCCGTGCCGTAGCGGATGATATTCTCATTGGCAGTCTGCAGGGCGAAGAAGGGTCGGGAGATAAAGATGCCCACCAGGGCGAAGATGATGGCCGCCAGAATGGACAGGAGAATGGTGGTATTGGCCGCCCGGTCTGCGTTTTCAAACTTCTTCTCGCCAAGGGAGCGGGAGAGCAATGCGTTCATGCCCACACCCAGGCCGCCGCCCACGGCGATCATCACGTTCTGGAGGGGCAGGGCCAAAGACACGGCGTTGAGGGCATCCTGACCCAGCTGGGCAACGTAAATGCTGTCCACCACGTTGTAAAGGGCCTGGAAAAGCATGGACGCCATCATGGGAAGAGCCATGGTAAAGAGCAGCTTACCCACAGGCATGGTGCCCATTTTGTTTTCAGCGGGGTTGGTGTTTGCCATAAAAGCACTTCTTTCCTTTCGTTTCGACATAGGATCTGCGTGAAAAAAGAGCGCACGCTCAAGGTGCGCCCTTTATTCCTGCTTACTTCTTCAGCTCACCGGTAGCCAGCTGGGTGAGGTAGGCGTTGAGGAAGCCGTCCAGATCGCCGTCCATCACGTTATCGATCTGGCTGGTCTCAAAGCCGGTGCGGGTATCCTTGACCATCTGATAGGGCATGAAAACATAGGAGCGGATCTGGCTGCCCCACTCGATCTTCATCTGAACGCCCTTGATGTCGCTGATCTTCTCGGCGTGCTGCTGGGCCTTGAGCTCAGCAAGCTTGGCACGGAGCATCTTCATACAGTTGTCCTTGTTCTGGAACTGGCTGCGCTCCTGCTGGGAAGCCACCACGATGCCGGTGGGCTTGTGGGTCAGACGGACGGCAGAAGAGGTCTTGTTGACGTGCTGGCCGCCGGCGCCGGAGGCGCGGTAGACCTGCATCTCGATATCCTCCTCGCGGATCTCGATGGTATCGTCATTTTCGATCTCGGGCATGACCTCAACGGCGGCAAAGGAGGTCTGGCGGCGGGCATTGGCGTCAAAGGGAGAGACGCGGACCAGGCGGTGAACGCCGTTCTCGCTCTTGAGCAGGCCATAGGCATTCTCACCCTCGATGGAGATGGCAGCGGACTTGATGCCGGCCTCATCGCCGTCTTCATAGTCCAGGGTCTTGCAGACAAAGCCGTGGCGCTC
>JAFOCY010000062.1 GCA_017380995.1 Oscillibacter sp.
GCGCGCGGAGGTGGAGGAGGAACTGATGACGGTTCACCGCTCCTTCACCGTGGCATCCGCCATTATGAGCAGCGAAGCTCTGGAGCAGGCCCTGCTTTATCCCAAACAAAGCGTGGAGCTGACTGCCACGACAAGGAACGTCATGTCTGTCAGCGTCCCGGTCTATGAGACCCATACCAGGACCGGCTCTGATGCCGACATCTATCCTTACGGTTTTGCCGCCACCTCCGGTGAGCTGGATACGGCGGTGGAAGCTTTGGGAAAGGTCCTTCCCAAGCTTTTGCGGCTGGCGGAGATCGAAAAGTCCGCCCAGCTCATGGCGGAGGAGATCGAAAAGACCCGCCGCCGGGTCAATGCCTTGGAGTACGTGGTCATCCCTCAGACCCAGGAGGCCATTCGGTATATCACCATGAAGCTGGATGAGCAGGAAAGGGCCACCGTGATCCGCCTGATGAAGGTGAAGAGTATGATCCTGGAGCAGGCTTTGGAGGAGCGCCGGGGCGAGACAGAAAAGGCCGTCAACGCTTTTGCGCCTTGGGACCCCAACGCCATCAAGACCTGAGACAAAACGCCGCCTTCCCAGGCGGCGTTTTTGCTATTGTTCCCCGGAATGTTCTGGAGTATAATGAAACAAACACGCCCTATGAGCCTTCAAAAGGAGAAAACACGATGAATTGGAAAGATTGGCATCCCGGCCCCTGGCAAAGAAAGCTTTTGGTAGGCGGCCTTGTGGCCCTGATGGGACAGCTTTACCTCTCCCTTTGGGCGGAGGGCTTTCGTGTTTCCACCGCCGTGGTACTCTATCCCATCCTCCTGATGACCCTGATTCGGGAGAGCCACCGCCCGGATACCGGCGTGGTGACAGGCCTTTGTGTGATGGGGTTCCGTGTGCTGCTGGACCTGATTCAGGGGATGGATCTTGCCGCGGCGGTGCTGCTGGAGGTCCCGGGCGGCGTGTTTTACTTTGTCTATGAGGGGATGCTGTGCCTGACCGTACGGGACCGGCGCTCTGCTGACTGGCTCTGGCCCAAGCTGATCGGCTGCGATCTTACGGCCAATATCGTGAATCTGGCTCTCTCCAGCCGTTTGCGTTTCCTGGCAGCGCCGGGAGAGCTGCTGGGCCTTTTGGTGCTGGCTGTGGGGCGGGGGACCCTGGCCTGGGGGATCCTGTTCCTTGGGAAGCGCTACCGGGCACTGCTCCTTCAACAGGAGCATGAGGAGCGCTACCGCCGCCTTTTTCTGATGACGGCTGAGCTGAAAAATGAGCTTTATTTTCTGAAAAAGAATGCCGAAGATATCGAGGCTGTGATGTCCAGCGCCTACCGGCTCTATGAGAGGCTGGGGGAGGAGGACGAGGAGTCCAAGGCGCTGGCTCTGAGCGTTGCCCGGGATGTCCATGAAGTGAAGAAGGACAATCTGCGCATTATCCGGGGATTGGAGCAGGTGGTCACGGAGTCCTATGACAAAGAGACCATGCCGCTTAAGGACATTTTGAATATTCTGGAGCGCTCCACCCGCCAGCTTCTGGGCGCCCAACGGGCGGAGATCCGTCTGGAGTGCCGGCTGGAGGGAGATATCCCTGTGAAGGAGCACTATCCGGTGCTCTCGGTGCTGAAAAACCTGGTGACCAACGCAGTGGAAGCCATCCAGAGTGGGCCTGGCCGGGGTATCGTTCGGGTGGAATGCCGCTTGGATGATGAGATTTTGACACTTGTGGTCACGGATGACGGTCCCGGAATTACCGAGCGGGGCATGAAGAATCTTTTTCAGGTGGGCTACTCCACCAAGTTTGATCCCGGCACCGGCAATATCAACCGTGGTGTGGGGCTTCCTGCTGTGCAGCATATCGTGGAGAGTCTTGGCGGAAGCGTCTGCGTGAAATCTGAGGTGAAAAAGGGCGCCTGCTTTACCGTTGCCCTGCCGCTGAAGAATGTTGTAGGAGGGGATGTATGAGGATATATATCGTTGAAGACGACATCAGTGTGATCAGCATCCTGGAGGATATCGTGGAGCGGGAGGGCCTTGGCTCTCTTGTGGGCGACACGACAGAGGGAGAACCAGACCTGGAACACATCCTGGCCGTGGATCCGGACCTGGTTCTCATCGACCTTCTCATGCCCGGGAAGGACGGAATCCAGGTGGTGCGGGAGCTGCGGGAGCGAGGAAGCCAGGCAAAGTTTATCATGATCTCCCAGGTCTCCTCCAAAGAGATGATTGCCAAGGCCTATACAGCCGGTGTGGAGTTTTTTATCCAGAAGCCCATCAACCTGATCGAAGTGCGCAATGTGATCCGCAGCGTTTCCAAACAGATTGAAAATGAGCGGGCGCTGAAGGCGATCCAGTCTGTGTTCGCATCCCGGGAAACGGCCACGGCACCTCGGGATCCCCAGGACCGCCAGCGCCGCAGGATCAAGTATATCCTCAGCCAGTTGGGAATGGCGGGAGAGAAGGGGGCCCAGGACATTACGAAAATGTGCCTGTATCTTCTGGAAAAAGGGCAGACGGCATCCCAGGTGGGCGTGAGCGCCCTTTGCGCGGCCCTCTCCGATGGGCCCCGGACTATGGAGCAGCGGGCCCGCCGGGCAGTTGAAAAGGGAATGAGCCATATTGCAAGTCTCGGCGTGGAGGATTACAACAATGAGCTGTTTGTCCGCTATGCCGCGCGGCTATTTTCCTTCCCGGAGGTGCGGCGGGAAATGTCCTATCATCAGGGAAAAGGCGCGGGCGGAAAGGTGAATCTGAAGATCTTTTTGGATGGTCTGTTGGTTCTGATTGAAGAAGAATGATGCAAAAAATAGCTGACTGCAAGCTTGCGCAGTCAGCTATTTTTTGCAAGAATAGAATCATTTGTATGCAAAATGCCTAAATCAGGAAAGGGTAGCTTGGGCGTTTCGTGGAAGTTAAAATTCGGTGTGAAGGATTTTGAAGGAATTTGATGCGTCTTCTTTATCATTTGTTCATAAAGGATGCTTCGCCGGGCTCCGGAGAAGCTGAGCAACGAGAGAAAAGGAGAGTTTTCATGGAAATCACTTTGGATCTTTACCAGACGACAGGTCTTGCAATGCTGTTGTATGCCCTGGGCTCTTACCTGGTGAAAAAGGTCAACTTCCTCCGCATTTGCTGCATCCCCGCTCCTGTGGTGGGCGGTGTGCTGTTTGCCGTTTTGAATCTGATCCTGCACCAGACCGGCGCGATGTTTATCACCTTTGATACCACCCTCCAGTCCATCTTCATGGTCTGGTTCTTTACCAGCGTTGGCTACAATGCCAGCTTCAAGGTGCTCAAGAAGAGCGCTTTGCCTGTCTTTATTTTCCTGGCTGTCGTTGCCACGATGCAGGCCCTGCAGAATGTGGTGGGCGTGGGTCTTGCAGGTGTATTTGGTCTGGATGCCCGTCTGGGTCTTTGTATGGGATCTATCCCCCTGGTGGGAGGCCACGGCACGGCAGCTTCCTGGGGCCCTCTGCTGGAGAAGCTGGGCTGCGCCAGTGCAAGCGTTGTCTCCGTTGCCGCCGCCACCTACGGTTTGGTGGCCGGCTCTTTGATGGGAGGCCCTGTTGCCAAGTCCCTCATTACCAAGCACGGTCTCAAGTCTACTGCCAAGGCTGAGGTGGTGGCTGAGGAGAAGCACCTGGTGGATCCGGACATCTATGCCAAGAATCTCATGACCTCCTTCGTGCTGCTGATCGCTGCTGCCGGCGTTGGTATGTATGTAACGAAATTTATTGAGCAGTTCATCACCCTGCCTGCTTACATCGGTCCCATGATCATTGCCATCATCGTGCGCAACCTGGCTGACAGCAAGAACGTGGAGCTGCCTCTGGATGCCATTGATGCTTCCGCCAACGTTTGCCTGTCTATCTTCCTGTCCCTGGCGCTGATGACGCTGAAGCTCTGGGAGCTGATCGACCTGGCACTGCCCATGATCGCCATTCTCGCGCTGGAGACCGTGATGATGTTCTGCCTTGCCAGATTCCTGGTTTTCCGCATCATGGGTTCTGACTATGACGCCGCCGTCCTGGTTTCCGGTTTCTGCGGATTTGGTATGGGCGCTACTCCCAACGCCATGGCCAACATGCAGTCCATCACTCAGAAGTTTGGTCCTTCTCCCAAGGCTTTCCTCATCGTTCCCATCGTGGGCGGTATGTTCTGTGACCTGACCAACACCGCCATCCTGACGGTCTTTATGAAGTTCCTTGGATAAGACCCCACGTTGCTTACAAAGGAATGACAAACAACTCCCCTCCATAAAGAAGGAACGCCGCAGGCAACAGCCTGCGGCGTTCCTTCTTGGGTTTATCAGAAAAAAGCCAACGGATTTATTCCTCCGCCATGCGGTAGCCCACGCCGGCTTCCGTAAAGATATACTGAGGCTCGGCGGGATTTTTTTCGATTTTGCGGCGAATATTGGCCATATTGACACGAAGGATCTGGTTGTCGGAGTCTGCCCGGGGACCCCAGAGCTCCTTCATGATGTAGGCATAGGTCAATACCTTTCCGGAGAACTTGCCCAGAAGGGCAACGATCCGGAATTCATTGACTGTCAAATGGACGTTCTCGCCACCCAGCAGGACCTGGTGCTTATTGTAGTCGATGACCAGGTCGCCTACCGTATAGGTGCCCTGACGGGCGATCTCACTGTTCTCGGAGGTGGTGCGGGTGTGGCGGATGGCCGTGCGGACCCGGGCCAGCAACTCATCGGTGCCAAAGGGTTTGGTCAGGTAGTCGTCCGCTCCCAGGTCCAGAGCCTCCACCTTGTCTCTTTCATGGGTGCGGGCGGAGACCACCACCACTGGCAGGCTGGACCAGGTCCGGAGTTCCCTCAGGATCTCCAGACCATCCATATCGGGAAGACCCAGATCCAAAATCACAACATCCGGACAATAGGAGGAGATCATGGACAGCGCCTCCTTACCGGAGTGGGCCTCCATAGGATCATAGCCGTTGTTGGAAAGGGTAGAGGAGATGAAGTGGGAAATGCTCTTTTCATCCTCCACCACCAGGATCTTTTCTCGGATTTTCATTGCATGACCTCCTTGTCGGGATTGGTAAGGGGCAGACGGAAGGCAAATTCCGTGCCGCCCTGAGGCAGGTTGCGGCCCAGGATCGTGCCGCCATGGGCCTGGACGATGGCTTTGCACACCGTCAGGCCAAGGCCCATGTTTCGTTTGCCGTCTACGGTGCGGTTATCGTTGCTGTGGGAAATGCCGGCAAATAGATGGGGGATCTGCTCAGGGGGGATCCCCTTGCCGTTGTCCTGAATGGAAAAGACGGCATTTTCTCCCTCTGCATACACGCTGACGCGGATCAAAGACGTTGTTTGACCGTGAGACACGGCATTCTCCATCAGATTGCCCAGGACCTGTTCAATGAGGATGGCGTCCATGGGGACCATCAAAAGTTCATCCGGAACAGACACGGAGATCTTCACACCAGGGCAGCGCTTGCGGAATTTTTGCAGTACCTCTCCTACGATCTCCTCAGCAGCCTCATTTTGCTTGTTAATGTAGGCCTTGGAATCCCCCATGCGGGTGACAGAGAGGAGGTTTTCCACCACGCGGATCAGCCACTGGGCTTCGCTGCGGGTATCTTCCAGAAGGCGGCGTTTTTGCTCCGCGCTAAGGAATTCTTCTCCTTCCAGAATGGTGGAGGTCGCGCCGATGATGGAGGTCAGCGGTGTGCGGATATCATGAGATACAGAGCGGAGCAGGTCTGCCCGGGCCTTTTCTTTTTCCGTTTCTGCACGCAGGTGTTCCTGCCGCTTGATCTGGGTGGTCATGGCGCTGGTCATCACGGAGACCACCAGCATCACGATGAAGGTGAGGGGATATCC
>JAFOCY010000009.1 GCA_017380995.1 Oscillibacter sp.
CCTGGTTTGCGCCATGACTCCTCTGGGCAAGATGCCCGCCATCAACGAGCTGAGCAACGTCTATCTGTACGCTGTTGTCTCTCTGCTGGCTTCTACCGCTACCCTGGTCGACCTGCTGGCTGCTCCCATGTGGGTTGTCTATGGCCTGTTCATCCTGGTCATCCACGTTGTCGGTATGTTCATCCTGTCCAAGCTGTTCCACTGGGATCTGTGCATGGTCTCCACCGCTTCTGTTGCTAACATCGGTGGCTCTGCTTCCGCTCCCATCATCGCTGTTGCCTACAACGAGGCTTATGCCGGTATCGGCGTCCTGATGGGCGTTGTCGGCGCTGCCGTTGGTAACTTCATGGGCCTGGGCATGGGCGCCATCCTGAAGATGATCGCTGGCTGCTAATTTAGCTGCCTGCGCAAACGCTTCAAAACGCTGAAAGCTTTTATTGCCTGATTGAATTCAAGCGACCCCGCCTGAAATAGCATATGCAAAACCGCCCCCGGCCATCGGCCGGGGGCGGTTTCTTTCCGGAAGACTTGATGGAAAAAATGACCGCCCGATTCGGGCGGTCATTTTGGTTATTCTGCTTCGTAAGTACCGTTTCTGATGGCTTCCTTCATCTGGGCAATCTCGGCCTCCACATCGCCCAGATGACGCTCAACGAGCTTCTGGCGCTCGGCCCAGCGGTCATGGGCGCGGGAATAGGGGTCATCAGGTTCGCTGTGGGTCATGGAATGGAGCTCGTAGCGCAGGTCACGCAGCTCGATCTCCAGGTCTGCGGTCAGCTCTTCAATGGTGGCGTTCATTTCTGCCAGCTCAGCCAGAGCCCGGTCTGCCTTCTCTTTATAGGCGGCAATGGCGGAAAGGCCCAGCAGCTGGGGAGTTCTCTCGTCAGTTTTTCTTGAGGGATCGTAAAACGGATTTGCCATAAATCTTCTCTCTCCTATCTCATATTCTCAGCGCGGGGAGGATCACAGAAAATCCGAGGCGTCATACTCGCCTGGACATAAATTCTTACTTACCCATTATATGCCATAAATGAACTTTACGCAAGGGGGTATTTGGTTTTGTATGAGCCGGTAATCAATTTTGCTGAAAACTTAGTGCGCCGGAGCGCAGCGCCACGGAAAGGGAGAACCGCTTTTCCATGCCGTCCTCCAGCCGTAGTGTCAGGATATCTCCCTCCCGGGCCACAATGCGTCCGGGGCCGAATTTTTTGTGGAGCACCGCCCGTCCTGGATAAAACTCCTCCGCCGATACCTGTCTGACCGAGGCACGCCGGGCGGAAAACTCCCGACTCAGGGGGCGGATGGGGGCGGCGGGGCTTTTGGGAAAGAGACAGTCGCTGAAAGAAGAGGAGAGGCTGGGAGACTGGAAGGTGAACACGTTCAGTTCCTCTTTGGCCCGGGTCATCCCTACGTAGAAAAGCCGCCGTTCTTCTTCTGTGTCCACGTCATCGCCCTCCTTGGGAAGGATGCCGTCGGCCACATCCAGAAGATACACCGTTTCGTACTCCAAGCCTTTGGCAGAGTGGATGGTAGAGAGGAGGAAAGGAGAGTCCGAAGTTCCGCTCTGCTGCAAAATGGACTGGAGCTCCGTCAGGCGTTCCAGGAGCCTTGCGGGGGAGGGCTCCTGTTCCCCCAGGGATTCCAGGATGGAGGTCCGGCTGGTATCCGCCCCCCGCTCTTCCAGATAGTCTCCGTAGCCCATGAAGTGGACGATGCGGTACACCGCCTTGTCTCCCCGCTCCGTGCGCATATGCTCCAGATGGGTGTGGAGGGCTTTGGATTTCATTTTGGCATAGTCGGAAAGGCCCTCCAGATCGGTGAGATAGGCAAAGAGGGACTCGCCCGCCGGGCAGAACCGGGCGGCGTGCTCTGCCGCCTGGCGGGTGATGCCGGCGCCGAACTTGTAATACACCCGCAAAAAGGCCTCCCGGTCATCCGGGACCAGGGAAAGGCGGAGGATATCTGTCAGGTCCCGGGTGACGCGGTTGGAGAAGAAGGTCAGGTCGCTCTGGCGCTTCCGATAGGGGATGTTGTTTCGCTCCAACAGGTCGATCAGGGGCAGGGCGCAGTCGTTGTCCCGGTAGAGAACGGCAGTCTCCTGGCTGCAGTTTTGGGCCACCTTGAGAAGGTAACGGTACTGCGCCCGCCGGTCCCGGAGGGGGATCTCCCGCACCGCTTTGCCGCCGCTGCGGGCGGGAACCATGGTCTTGGGATGGCGGGAGGCGTTGAGGCGGATGAAGCGGTCCGCCGCAGCAACGATGGGGGCGGCGGAGCGGAAGTTGGTCTCCATCAGCAATACCTGGGCTCCGGGGTGGTTTTTTTCAAAGTTCAGCAGGGCCTGGGGGCAGGCGGCCCGGAAGCCGTAGATGCTCTGATCTTCGTCTCCCACCAGGAACAGATTTCCGGTGGAAAGGAGGTCGATGATGGTGTGCTGGATCCTGGAGGTGTCCTGGGCCTCGTCCACGCACAGGTACGTCCACCGCCGGCGCAGCAGGTCCAGGATATCCGGGCAGCGGCGCAAAATGGCGAGGGCGTAGACCATCTGGTCGTCATAGTCCATGAGGAAGCGGGCGCGGAGGGTCTCGTTGTAGGCCCTGTAGAGGGCGGGGAAGTGGTCTACGGTCTTTCCCAGATCTTCGATGCCCTCAGCGTTGAGCATCTCGTTTTTCGCGTAAGCGATGGCGCTCTGAATGGCTTTGATATCGCCGTCCGTGGGGAAATCCTGGGTGATGTCCCGGTAGAGCTGGCGGATCAGGCCGGCGCACTCCCCCTCGTCACTGAGAAGGTCAAAGGCCTTGCGGCCCCAGCGCTGCTCGTAGAGGCGGATGATCCGGGCGCAGACGCCGTTGATGGTGCGAAACTCCAGCCGCCCGGCCAGGTCCTCTCCGAAGATGGCGGCAAAGCGCTCCTTCATGTCTTTTGCAGCGGAGACGGTGTAGGTCATGGTGAGGATATTTTCCGGCGCCACGCCCCGGCACAAAATGAGGTATCCCAGCCGCAGCACCAGGACGGTGGTTTTGCCGCTGCCGGGAACGGCCAGCAAAAGGACCGGCCCCTCCGCGGAGCGAAGGGCAGCGAGCTGCTGGTCCGTCAGGGAGGAGGCGTATTTGGTTTTAAAAGCGTCAAAGGTCATGGCGTGCCTCGTAAAAAGCGTTTTTTCCATGATACCACACCGGCAGTTGTTTTTCCACAAACAAGCTGATACAATGAGGAAAAAAGGCAAGGAGGAGCTTTTATGGAGTTTGTGGACATTGACGAGATGACTGTGGAGGAGCTGCGGGAGTATCTGGCTGCCCTGCGTGAGCGAATTGCCGAGCTGGACGAGCAGGAGCCTGCGGATATGGAGAGCGAAGAATACGAGGAGTGGGGCGAGCAGCACGAAGAACTGGAAGACCTGGTGGACGAGGTGCTGGACCGTCTGGAGGACCTTACGTGAATCTCAACACCTTAGGCCTTGTCCATGAGTTTTTGCGCCAAACTGTCCGCCCCGGGGCGTTTTGCATCGATGCAACGGCAGGCAAGGGCCGGGACACTGCCCTTTTGTGCCGCCTTGCGGGAGCGGAGGGAAAGGTGCTGGCCTTTGATATCCAGCTTGAGGCGGTGGAACAGACCAAGGCCCTGCTTGAAAAAGAGGGCCTTTCCGCCACAGTCCTTCAGGAAAGCCATGCCAACATGGGTCGCTACGCCGAAGAAGGAACGGTGGACGCCATCGTCTTCAATTTCGGACGCCTCCCCGGAGGGGACCCTCATATTTTCACGGTGGCGGAAAGCTCCATCGCCGCCATTGACGCGGGGCTGGCGCTTTTGAAGTCCGGCGGCGCTATGGCCATCGCCCTCTATTACGGCAAGGAAAACGGCTATGCCGAGCGGGACGCCATCCTCTCCCATGTGCGGACGCTGGATGACCGGCGGTTCTCGGTCCTCTCCTGTGACTGGGCCAACCGGAAAAACGACCCGCCCCTGCCAGTATTTATTTGGAAAGAATGAACAAAGCTCCCGCCCACTTGGGCGGGAGCTTTCCTGTTTACTGGCCGCGGCCGGTGTGCTTTTTGATGATACGCTCGATGAGCTGCACGGAGCCCTCGATGCCGTAGCTGGCGGAGTTGATGCAAAGGTCGTAGTTGACGGAGTTTCCCCACTTGCGGCCGGTGTAGAACTCGTAGTAATGCCGGTGCTGGCGGTCCAGCTTTTTCAGCAGCTTGCAGGCGCCCTTGTAGTTCAGGTCGTCGGTCTGCATCACGTGGCGGGCCCGGGTCTCGAAGGGGGCGTTGATGAAGATGGAGATGTGGGGGATGCGGAGGTTGGTGAGGATCACATCGGCGCAGCGGCCCATGATGATGAAGTCCTCCTTCTTGGCCATATCCGCCAGGAGGTCCGACTGGTTGAAGAAGACGGCGTCCTCCTTGGTGAGACCATGATAGCGGTTGAAGTCTTTGAAGTGCTGCTTCAG
>JAFOCY010000063.1 GCA_017380995.1 Oscillibacter sp.
GGAGATACACCAGTCGGCACGCTCCCGGATCATGCTGACCATACGGTCGCCGCCCCAGCCGGGGAACCACTGAACGTTCTCGATGGCTTCAATGGCCTGGTCCTTGAAGGATTCCACGGAGCAGAACCACTGGGGAGTGGCACGGAAGATGATGGGCTTCTTGCAGCGGTCGTGATGGGGGTAGGAGTGAACGATCTCCTCGGAGGCGAACAGCATACCGCTTTGGCGCATATCCTCCAGGATGATGGGGTTGGACTTTTCGGTGGGCAGGCCGGCGTACTTGCCTGCGTAGTCGGTGTGACGGCCGTAGTCGTCCACGGGAACCACCAGCTCCATGCCGTAGCGCATGCAGGTCTGATAGTCGTCCGCGCCGAAGCCGGGGGCGGTGTGGACACAGCCGGTACCGGAATCCATGGTGACATACTCAGCGTTCACCAGACGGGAGGTCTTATCCAGGAAGGGATGCTGAGCCAGCATATTCTCGAAGAAGTTGCCGGGATAGGTAGCCAGAACTTCGTAATTCTCAAAGCCGCCGATCTTCATGACCTTCTCCATCAGGGCCTGGGCCATGATGTAGGTCTCGCCGTTTTCAGCCTTTACCAGCACATAGGCATCCCGGGGATGCAGGCAGATACCCATATTGCCGGGGAGGGTCCAGATGGTGGTGGTCCAGATGACGAAGTAGGTGCGGCTCAGGTCGAAACCGGCCAGCTTGCCCAGATCGTCCTTCATGGGGAACTTCACGTAGACAGAGGTACAGGGATCGTCCTTATACTCGATGTCGGCTTCGGCCACGGCGGTGGCGCAGAAGGGGCACCAGGTCACGGGCTTCAGACCCTTGTAGATATAGCCCTTATCGAACATTCTGCCAAAGACCTTCACTTCCTGAGCCTCGAAGTGCTTGTCCATGGTGCGGTAGGGGTGCTCCCAATCGCCCACCACGCCCAGGCGCTTGAAGCCTTCCCGCTGCTTATTGATGAAGTCCTGAGCGAACTCCTCACAGGCCTTGCGGAATTCGGGAACGGTCATGTCCTTATTGAGCTTCTTCTTGGAGCTCTCGATGGCCCGCTCGATGGGCAGGCCGTGGTTGTCCCAGCCGGGGACGTAAGGGGTGTAGTGACCCATCATGGCCTGAGAGCGAACGATGAAGTCCTTCAGAGTCTTGTTCAGAGCATGGCCCATGTGAATGTAGCCATTGGAGAAGGGAGGGCCATCGTGGAGAACGAAGGGGGGCAGATCCTTGTTCTTTTCCAGCATGGCGTTGTACAGATCCTGCTCCTGCCAGCGCTGCAGCATACCGGGCTCACGGGCAGGCAGACCGGCCTTCATGGGGAAGTCGGTCTTGGGGGTGATGATGGTATTTTTGTATTCCATGGGATTGTTACCTCCATTGTAATTTCAAAGTAAAAAGAAAGCGCCTTTGCCTCCAATAAGAGACAAAGGCGCATAACCTCTGCGGTACCACTCTTGTTCCGCCCAACGGGCGGCACTCCAAAGCGCTGTAACGGGCGCAACACCGGCGCAGCCTAGATCCTTACGGACTTCGGTACGCTGCTCGGAGGTGATACGAAAACCTGCCTGCCTGCTGCCTCGCACCTTCCGGCAGCTCTCTGGTGGCGGTGTAGGACTTCGCCTGTCCTCGTCATCGCGTTGGGAGTATGGAAATTACTTGTGGGTGGGATCGTAGTTCCGGCCGAACTGCAGGTTGGTGAACTTTGCAGTGGTGGTGTCGTTAACGGGGTGCTGGGGCTCAGCCTTGGGGGCCACATCTTCGGTGGTGCCCATCATGGCTTCCAGAGTCTGGGAGATCTCAGCAGCCACATCGTCGGCGCTCTGAGCGGCAACGGGCTCTGCCACGGGGGCGGGCTGGTTGGCGGACTTGATCCGCTCCAGGGCCTGCAGGCAGGAACGCAGCTGATCCTCGATCTCATCGATCTTGACGGAAGCCAGCTTCCGGGCCTCGGCCAGCCGGGCTTCCTCGGCGGCAACCAGGGAATCAGCCTTGGTGCCTGCCTGGGCAGCGGCATTGTTAGCCTCCTTGAGCATGGCGGCGCACTTGATCTCAGCCTCGCGGACCATATTGTCGCAGGTGCGCTGAGCGTTCAGCACAGCGTCCTTCATGGAGGCTTCGTTCTTGCGGTACTCTTCCAGCTTGTTCACCAGAACCCGCATCTTGCTCTTCAGAAGGGCATTTTCCTTATACAGGGTAACATAGTCCTCGGTGAGGGGCTCCAGGAAGGCATCCACCTGCTCCATATCATAGCCGCCAAAGGTCTTTTTCTCGAAGCAAGCCTGCTCGATCTGCTGGGGTGTAAACATGGTCAGCGTCCTCCTTATGGATTATACGTAAGCTTCGACTTCAGCCTGGATGCTCTCCAGGTCGCCGATCACGCCCACATTGTGGGGGCAGAACAGATATGCGGACTGAGCGATCTTCTTCACATCGCCTTCCAGGGCGTACACACAGCCGGACAGGAAGTCCACAACACGGCGGGCCATGGCCTTGTCCACATTCTCCATGTTCACGATGACAGCCTTGTTGGCCTTCAGATCGTCAGCAGCCTTGGTGGTATCGTTGAAGCTGGTGGGGCGGAAGAGGACAACTTCCTGCTTCACGCCGGAGCGGTTGATCACAGCGCCGTTGAAACCGGGGACGGGAGTGGCCACGGGTGCGGGACGGACGGGGGTGACCTGAGCGGGAGCGGCTGCGGGAGCAGCGGGAGCGGGAGCTGCCATGGGGGGTGCCATGGGAGCGGCAGGAGCGCCGCCAAAGCCACCGAAGCCGGCGGGAGCGCCGTTCATCTCGGGAGCGGGAGCAGCATTTCTGCGGCGGGAGTTACGGCGATCGTCTTCGTACTCATCCATGTACTCGTCTTCTTCGTACTCATCGTACTCTTCGTCTGCGTAGGGCTGGGCAAACTTCTTCACGTTATCCCAAAAGCTCATATCTATATTTCCTCCTAATATGGTTACATCATTTCTCTATTTGCGATAGTCTCTGGCTCCGAAAATCGCCGTGCCAACACGGATCATGGTACTGCCGTTGGCAATGGCATCCGGAAAGTCCTGAGACATACCCATAGACATACAGTCCACCTTAACATTATCGTATTTTTTTCTGATTATGTCAACAGAAATCTTGCACATTTTTTTGAAAAAAATTGCAGAATCTCCGTTTTTTTCACCAATTGGGGGGATGCACATAAGTCCTTTCACACAAATGTTCGAAAAATCCCGGATTTTCGGCAAGATATCCTCCAGCTCCTCCGGGGCAAAGCCGGACTTGCTTTCCTCGATGCCGATGTTGATTTCCAGGAGAATGTCCTGGACGATGCCCTGGCGGCGGGCCTCTGCATCAATGGCGGCAAGCAGCCGCAAAGAATCCACGCTCTGGATCAGGCTGACCTTGCCCACCACCTGGCGGACCTTGTTGGTCTGCAGATGGCCGATGAAATGCACCGGAGCACCTTCGTAGGCGTTTTCGGCAAGCTTTTGGGTCAGCTCCTGAACCCGGTTTTCGCCGCAGCAATCCACACCGGCACGGATGGCTTCCCGGACGGCATCGGCGCTGTTCATTTTGGTGGCTGCGCAGAGCTGAATGGAGCAGGGATCTCTGCCTGCGGCAAGGGCGGCCAGCTCCATTTCCCGGCGGATCCGGGCGACATTTTCCGCAATGGACATGGGTTACCTCTCTTTCAGTAAGCGGGATTGGGTAAGTAGGGGGAAAGCGGGTACTATGGCGGGGGATTCGTGGCGGGCGATTCGTGAATCGCCCCTACAAGGGAGCCGGAATATCTTCTGTAGGGGAGGCTATCAGCCTCCCGTAATGTTAGATGATGAACGCAGGAAACGGGCGGCAGGTTAGGAATTAAGGTATGCTTGCCACCGGCAAGCATAAAGATGAAAAAATCCGCTGCGCTTTGCAACACGCCCCTACAATGAAACCAGACCATTGAGTGAGGGAATTAAGGTATGCTTGCCACCGGCAAGCATAAAGATGAAAAATCCGCTGCGCTTTGCAA
>JAFOCY010000064.1 GCA_017380995.1 Oscillibacter sp.
GAGCATGCTGAGGAAGAGGGCATCATCTTCAAGACCCTCTGCAACCCCGTTGAGATCCATGCTGACGAGAATGATGATGTTACCAGCATCACCTGCGTCCGTATGGAGCTGGGCGAGCCTGACGCTTCCGGCCGCCGTCGTCCCATTGAGGTTCCCGGCAGCGAGTTTGACATTGATGTTGACTGCGTCATTATGTCTCTGGGCACCAGCCCCAACCCCCTGATCAAGGACACCACCAAGGGTCTGGAGATCAACAAGAAGGGCGGCATTGTGGTCAATGAGGACGGCCTGACCTCTAAGGAGAATGTCTACGCCGGCGGCGATGCCGTTACCGGTGCTGCCACCGTCATCCTGGCTATGGGCGCCGGCAAGACCGCTGCCAAGGCCATTGACGAGGCTCTGAGCAACAAGTAATTTGTTACTTAAAAGAGGCGGACAATCGTCCGCCTCTTTCTATACGCAAAAATCCCGCTGTACAACTTGTGTACAGCGGGATTCCTTTACATAGTTTAAAGCTCCACCACGGTTACTTCGTGACCGGTGTGGGGAAGAAAGACCTTCAAAAGATCATCTGTCTTCATGCGAAGGCTGCCGTCGTTCTTGCAGGGATGGCAGCCAAACCACTCTGCTTCGTAAACTTCCTTATCCATCAGAAGGCGGACTTCGTGGTTTTTGTCATTCATCAGGCCCAGCACGCTGGCAGAGCCGGGAGTACAACCCAGGAGCCGCTCCATCTCCTCTGCAGGGGCGAAGGAAAGGCGGGAGGAGCCGATCTGGTGGCTCAGGTCCTTGGTAACAAAAGGCTTATCTTCCGGCATAGTCAGAAGGTAGAAGCTGGTCTTCTGACGGTTGCACAGCACCAGATTTTTGCAGATCCGGATGCCCAGTGCATCAGAAATGACAGCACAATCTTCCATGGTATTTGCAATGTCATGCTCCACACGGGAATAGGGGATGCCCAGCTCATCCAGCAGGGCGAAAGAAGCGGTTTCCACCGCGCAGCGTTCTTCCGCAGGCGCGGAGGTATAAATTTCAGAGATCCACATAATTCTTTCTTTAGACTCCAGTTTCAATCAATTTTTCGCCGGCTTTGAAAATATCTCCGGCGCCAACGGTCAAAATAAGGTCACCGGGACGGGCCAGCTGGCGCAGGTGGTTTGTTACTTTTTCCAGGGTGGAACAGTAAAGCGCATCGGGAATGTTGCGGCACAGGTCGGCAGAAGAGATGCCAAGGGTGTTTTGCTCACGGGCGGCGTAAATCTCCGCCACTACAGCAATATCGGCAATCTTCATCTCTTCCACAAAGCGATCAAAGAAGCTGGCGGTGCGGGTGTAGGTATGGGGCTGGAAGGCAACGATCAGACGCTCATACCCAAGACTTTTGGCGGTGGTCAGCAGAGCGTGAAGCTCATCGGGATGATGGGCATAATCATCATAGACCTTAGCACCATTGTATTCGCCTTTGAACTCAAAGCGGCGTCCGGCGCCGACAAAGGCACCCAGACCCTCTTCCACGGCTTCGCCGGGAACGCCCAGCACGTAAGCGGAGGCAGCAGCGGCCAAAGCGTTGGAAATGTTATGGTGTCCGTAGACCTGCAGCTGCACGTGGGCGTAAAATTTGCCGTGGACCATCACATCAAAGGAAGGAGCGCCATCTTCGCAGAGGTTGGCAGCAGTGCAGTCGGCGTCGTGATCCACGCCGAAGGTAAAAATTCCGTGCTCCAGATCCTTTACAGAATCCATTGCACCCTCATTATCCGCATTGACGACCACGTAGCCTCTTTCAGGGACCAGCGCTGCAAAGCGATGGAAAGAATGCTGGATATCCTCCAGGTCCTTAAAGAAGTCCAGGTGGTCTGCCTCTACGTTCAGGATCACAGCCACGGTGGGGAAAAAGCTCAAGAAGCTGTTGCAGTATTCACAGGACTCCAGAATGATGGTATCTCCCTGGCCCACCCGGTATCCGGAATGAAGGAGGGGCAGGGTACCGCCGATCATCACCGTGGGGTCTGCCTGTGCAGCCATAAAAATATGGGTGCACATGGAAGTTGTGGTGGTTTTGCCGTGGGTACCAGCTACACAAAGTGCATTGGGATAACGCTGCATAATAGCACCCCAGGCCTGGGCACGTTCATAAACAGGAATCCCGCGGGCAACAGCGCCGGCAATTTCGGGATTGCTGTCGTGGACCGCGGCGGTGCGGATCACCAGGTCGCAGTCCCCCAGGTTTTCGGCGTTGTGACCAATGGCAACATGAACACCCAAGTCCCGGAGATGGCGGACCGTATCACTCTCGTTCATATCAGAACCCTGGACCTGTAGGCCCTGGCCCCGCAGGACTTCAGCCAGGGGACACATGGAAACACCGCCAATGCCTACCAGGTGAGCACGCTTGCCGGGAACGAGATACTCAGAAATGGGATGAGGATTATTCATCATGAAGAATCTTCCTTTCCAGAAATCAAAGAAAGCGTATTTATCTTTTCAAGAATATATATTATAATGCAGAATAAAGAGAATTGCAACGGGAAAAGGGGTGAAACAGGGATGGAGATACCCAAAAATGTGAGGGCTTTGCTGGGAAGGCTGGAGGAACGGGGCTATGAAGCTTGGTGCGTGGGAGGTTGCGTGCGGGATAGCCTGATGGGACGCATCCCGGGGGATTGGGATGTGACTACCAGCGCCCTGCCGGAGCAGACGATGGCGGTCTTCGGTGATTCCGCATTGCCTACCGGATTGAAGCATGGAACCGTTACGGTAAAGATAGATGGGACCAGTATAGAGGTCACCACTTACCGTCTGGACGGAGATTACCACGACCACCGCAGACCGGATCGGGTTACCTTCACCAAGTCTTTGGAGGAGGACCTGCGCCGCCGGGATTTTACCGTCAATGCTATGGCTATGGATCTGAGGGGAGAGCTTCGGGACCCCTTTCATGGACAGGCAGACTTGGAAAATAAGATCCTGCGGGCGATAGGGGACCCGGATCGCCGGTTTCATGAAGATGCGTTGCGCATCCTGCGGGGACTGCGGTTTGCCTCCGTTCTGGGTTTTTCCATCGAAGAAGAAACAGGGAGAAGTATCCGCAAAAACAGGATGCTGCTTCAAAGCATTGCCGCAGAGCGGATCCAGACAGAGTTTTTCAAGCTTCTGTGCGGTACTCACGCTGTGGAGAGCTTGCGGGCGTATCCGGAAGTCATTGGTGTCTTCTGGCCGGAGATCCTTCCTATGGTGGGGTTTGACCAGCGAAATCATCATCACTGCTATGATATCTGGGAGCATACGCTTCATGCTGTCAAACATACACCTAACGACTTGATTTTGCGATGCAGTGCTCTGTTACACGATGTTGGAAAGGTAAAATGCTTTACAATAGATGAGAGCGGTGTAGGCCATTTCTACGGTCATCCAAAGGTCAGTGCGCAAATGGCAGAGGAGATGCTGCGGCGCTTAAAATGCCCCAATGATCTTCGTTTTACCATTGTGCGTCTGGTGGAGTGGCACGATAAGGTGTTCCCTCGGACGGAGAA
>JAFOCY010000065.1 GCA_017380995.1 Oscillibacter sp.
GTGATGGAGGCTATGAACGCCGCCTGCCGCAAGTGGAAGGCCCAGCACAACATTGACTTCAGCCTCTACGGCACCCCCCTGGAGTCCACCACCTATAAGTTTGCCAAGTGCCTCCAGCACCGTTTCGGCGTTGTGGAAGGCATCAACGACAAGGGCTATATCACCAACAGCTACCATGTCCATGTCACCGAGGAGATCAACGCCTTCGATAAGCTGAAGTTCGAGGCCCAGTTCCAGCACCTCTCCCCCGGCGGCGCCATCAGCTATGTGGAAGTCCCCGATATGCAGAACAATCTGGAAGCAGTCCTGCAGGTGATGAAGTTCATCTATGACAACATCATCTACGCAGAGCTCAATACCAAGAGCGACTACTGCCAGGTCTGTGGCTGGGACGGCGAGATCCAGATCGAGGAAGTGGACGGCAAGCTCATTTGGAAGTGCCCCAAGTGCGGCAATACCGACCAGGACAAGATGAATGTGGCCCGCCGTACCTGCGGCTACATCGGTACCCAGTTCTGGAACCAGGGCCGCACCCAGGAGATCCGGGACCGCGTGCTGCACCTGTAATACACCATCATCGCAGCGCCCCGCCGGACTACGGCGGGGCGTTTGACATCTTGTCTTTCCCGTTTCTTTGGGCTATAATAAACCATCACGACATCCACCCCTGAGGGCAGAAAGGATACGCATATGCACTACGGTGAGATCAAAAACTGCGACATTGCCAACGGAGAGGGCGTGCGGGTGACCTTGTTCGTCTCCGGCTGCACCAACCACTGCAAAAACTGTTTCCAGCCCCAGACCTGGGACTTTGAGTTCGGCCGCCCCTTCACTGCCGAGACGGAGGAGGAACTCCTGACCATGCTGAAGCCGGATTATATCAACGGTCTGACCGTCCTGGGGGGCGAGCCCTTTGAGCCCAGCAACCAGCGTTCCCTTCTTCCCTTTTTGCGCCGGGTCAGAGAGACCTATCCCAAGAAGAACATCTGGTGCTTCAGCGGCTTTACCTACGAAGAGCTGAAGACCGATGGCAGCCACCCCCGCTGCGAGGTAACGGATGAGATGCTGGACCAGCTGGACGTGCTGGTGGACGGCCGGTTCGTGGAGGAGCTGAAGGACATCTCCCTGCGCTTCCGCGGTAGCTCCAACCAGCGGCTCATCGACATGAAAAAAAGCCGGGAGGCGGGAGAGCTCCAATTCCTGCCGGACCGCAAACGATAAGCAATCTTTCAGGAGGAATCATCTATGGTAACCATTGGTCAGCGTATCGAAACGCTGCGTATGCAAAAGGGACTCAGCCGTCCCGCCCTTTCCGCCGCATTGGGCCTGCCCAGAATGACAGTGGAAAAATTTGAGACCGGCCGCCAGACCCCTTCTCAGGACCAGCAGGCCAAGATCGCCGCTTATTTCGGCGTATCCGTTGCCTACCTCAAGGGTGAAGCAGACGACCCTACCAGTCTGGGCATGGACTCCTGGCTCAGCGGCAACTACCCCAGAGAAGAAGCCGCTCCTGTAAAGGCTGCACCTGTCCAGCCCACAGTGGTAGCCCAGTCCGGTGCTCCCAAAGAGGACGGAGCCGTGTTCAACGCCCTACTTAAGAGCAAATCCTTCCAGACGGTACTGCAGGCCGCTGTGCTGGAGGTCCTGCGTTCTCCTGAAGGGCAGGATCTCATTGCCAAAGCTGTGCGCAAAGAACTCCGGAAGTGATGAACCGTTCCCTTTGCGTTCCTTTCCAGGCGGGCAAACGCGATATTTTTGAGTGATCTTATAACAAAGAGGACCGCAGCATCTGCTGCGGTCCTCTTCCTGTTCACTTTTTGCTGGCCTGCTCTGCCAGAAGGTCTGCCAGTGTGTAGCGGTCAATGTACTCATTCACCACGGCGTAAAGCCCCGCCCAAAAATCCGGAGTGGAGCACTCACAGCAGCCCTTGCAGCGGTCCTCGCCTCCCATACAGGAAACAGGCGCCAAGCTTCCCTCCGTCAGCCGCAGGATGCTTCCCACCGTGTACGCAGCAGGCTCCTTGATCAGGCGGTAGCCGCCTTGGGCTCCCCGTCCGCTTTGCAGCATACCAGCCTTGGAAAGGGTACCGGCGATCTGCTCCAGATACTTGATGGAGAGGTTCTCCCGGGAAGCAACGTCCTTCAAGGAGACAAAGCCACTGCCATCATGGGCGGCGATGTCCATCATCAGCCGCAGGGCATATTGACCTTTGGTGGAAATCTTCATAGCAACCTCCAGGAAACTCATTTTTCAATTCCTATAATAATATAGGAATTCTGGGATTTCAAGTAGGAATTGACAACCGCTCCTCTTTTGCATAAAATATCCTTATCATTTTACCGATTTAAAGAAGGAGCGCGATCAAATATGGATTATGCCAAAGAATCTCTGCGCCTGCACGGACAGTGGCGGGGTAAGCTGGAGATCAAAGCCAGAGCTGATGTAAATGACAAGGAATCGCTGTCTCTTGCCTATACCCCGGGTGTGGCCCAGCCCTGCCTGGAGATCCAAAAAGACGTAAACAAGAGCTATGAGCTGACCCGCCGGTGGAATACCGTGGCCGTGGTGACGGATGGCACCGCTGTTCTGGGCCTTGGTGATATTGGTCCTGAGGCCGGTATGCCTGTGATGGAAGGAAAGTGTGTCCTCTTCAAGGCCTTTGGCGATGTGGACGCGATCCCGCTGTGCGTGCGGAGCAAGGAAGTGGATGAGATCGTCAATACCGTTGCCCTTCTGGCAGGATCCTTTGGCGGCGTAAACCTGGAGGATATCTCCGCTCCCCGCTGCTTTGAGATCGAGCGGCAGCTGAAGGAACGCTGCGACATCCCCATCTTCCACGATGACCAGCACGGCACCGCCGTCATCACCCTCGCAGGCCTTACCAACGCCTTAAAGGTGGTCGGCAAAAGATTAGAAGAAGTCCGCATTGTGGTCAGCGGCGCCGGCGCGGCAGCCATCTCCATCACCAAGCTCCTGCTCTCCGCAGGCGCCAGGGACATCACTCTCTGTGACCGCAAGGGAGCCATTTACGCCGGTCGTGAGGGCCTGAATTGGATCAAGGAGGAAATGGCCCAGGTGACCAATCCTTCTAAAAAGAGCGGCAGCCTTGCGGATATGCTGGTGGGCGCCGACGTATTCATCGGCGTTTCCGCCCCCGGTATGGTGACAACGGACATGGTGAAGACCATGAACCGCGATGCCATCATCTTCGCCTGCGCAAACCCCACGCCTGAGATCTTCCCCGAGGATGCCAAGGCCGGCGGAGCGGCAGTTGTGTCCACAGGCCGCAGCGACTATCCCAACCAGATCAATAACGTCCTGGCCTTCCCCGGTATCTTCCGGGGCGCCCTGGACGCCCGGGCCAGCGACATCAATGACGAGATGAAGATTGCCGCCGCCCATGCTCTGGCGGGCCTCATCTCCGATGAAGAGCTGACCGCCGAGTATATCATTCCCGCCGCCTTCGATCCTCGGGTGAAGACGGCTGTTGCCGAGGCCGTAAAAAAAGCGGCTTATGACTCCGGCGTCGCGAGAATCTGATAAAAAGCGGACGGCAATGCCGTCCGCTTTTTACTCCTGCAGTGTAAATTGGTGCAATTCCAGCCAGGTATCATTGATCTTGACAGCCGTAACAGTCCTGGGGTCTACGATCTGGCGGAAGGGGCCGTAGGAGAGGGTATAGTCCGTGTGTCCCGCCGCGTCAGTAACTGTGCGAAGACCGGAGTTGTTTGCGCTGGCAGTCTCCTCTCCCCTCGCCATCAAGGCGCCTGTCTCGATGTCCTTGAGACGGATCTCTGCGGTTTCATCCACGGTGGTGAAATCTATTTCTGCTTCGAACGGGTCCATACGGACTTCTGTAACGCGGATGGCAGGGAGGCTCCCGCTTTCAAACACCACATCCCCGGTATAGACCTGGGTCATAGGCTTGGGGGAAACGGTAAAAGTGAACTCAAAGGGGCCCTCGATGGTCTCTTTTCCCATCTCTATATGTTCCAGGTGCAGTGTCAGCTCCGCTTCTTCCTGTCCTCCAAGCTCCTGTTGGACCAGCAGGCGGTGTTCCCCCGTCTCCCAGTCTGGAATATAGGTAATGCCTAGTCTTCGTAAGGAAGCCAAGACGCCCCAATAGGCTTCGATCTCCTCGTCAGTCATATGCGGATATGCTTCCCGCACCTGTCCGTACATAAATGCTTTGGAGCCGGTCAGCCAGGAATCCAGACTGGTGAATTTGTCCATGAACGCGCCTTCCCCGTCCAGTCCTTCCACAGACAAAGAAAGGAACAGGTATTCCCCATCCCAGAGGGCGCCGTCCAGCGTCATGGTGATATCCCCCACTGTCTCGCTCTGGCCGATGACGGTGCCAAGCTCTTCAAAGAGGGTCTGAGAAGCTTCCGGCGTTTGGACATCCTCGCTGATGCTCCGGAACCAGTGAGAGAACTGCCCTGTCACAACGGCCACGCCGCAGGCGGTGAGCATCATCACCGCGGCAATAAGGGCGACTAAGGTCAGTCGCCGTTTCTTCGGCCGGACCACCCGGCGCAAAATCCGCTTTTGCGTCATTTCATCCAAGGGGGGGACTGTGGTCTCCAGGTCGTTTACCAGCGCATACCAATCCTTCAAAGCGGCACCTCCTTTTGTAAGAACTTCCGCATCCGGTGGAGCCTTCCACGGACCGCCGCCTCCGTCAAGCCGTAACGCAGAGCGATCTCCGCCGCCGTCTCCAAAAGCAGATAATGGCGCAGGAAGATCTCTCCGTCCGGCGGGGACAGCGTTCTGATGTACTCCGCCAAGGCCCCGGCCAGAACCGTACGCTCCAGAAAATCAGAGTCCGCGCCGTCATGGTCAAAGAGGGGGACCTCCTCCCGGCGGCGCAGGACGCGCCAGCGGTCAATGGCCAGGTTCCGGGCAGTGGTAATGACAAAGCCCCGGAGAGTCTCCGGATCGATCTTGTCGCCGTTTTTCCAGATGGCAATGATGGTGTCTGCCGCCACTTCTTCCACGTCGGCGCCGCGCCCCGGCAGGAGCCGGGCGGCAATGGCGGAGGCCAGGGGCGCATAACGCTCCGTCAGTTCCACCAAGGCGGTATTGGGTTGGGTCTTTAGTTTTGCAATGAGTTCCCGGTCCGTCACGGCCCTCACCTCCTTCTATATGGGATACGAAGAAACTCCGCAAAACGGTGCAAACTTTTTGAAAAAATTTGCCGCCGGGTAATCGGCGGCAAACTCTCAGGGTCTCATACGGTGGGATATTCTCCGCCCCAGACCACTCTTGCGTACTTTTCCGGGTCGGTATCGCCCTCGGTGGAGAACAGCAGCACCTGGGAGAACCGATCCAGGCCCAGCTTCTCACGAAGGCCGACATAAGCCTCATCCTCCATAATGGCGCAAAGCAGGCCCATGCCCACAGCGCCGGACTCGCCGGACTTCACAATGGGATCTCCCTGAATGGGGGCGGCCAGGCGCCGCATACCGCTGGCGCTGACCCAGTCGGGGCAGGAGACAAAGGCGTCAGCATGGTTGCGCAGGATATCCCAGGAGAGGATATTTGGCTCGCCGCAGGCGAGGCCTGCCATCATGGTGGCAAGGTCTCCCTCCACGATACGAATCTCACCGTCTCCGGCCGCTGCTCCCTGATACAGGCAGTCGGCCGCCCGGGCCTCCACGACCACAAACTTGGGCGGATCATTGGGGAAGAGGTTTGCAAAATAGCCAATGACCGCACCGGCAAGACTTCCCACACCTGCCTGGATAAACACATGGGTGGGACGGTTCACGCTCAAAGAACGCAGCTGCTCCGCAGCCTCCGCAGCCATGGTGCCGTATCCCTCCATGATCCAGGCGGGAATTTCTTCATAGCCCGCCCAGGCAGTATCCTGGATCACAACGCCATGCTCTGTCTGGGCAGCTTCGGCGGCAGCCAGGCGGACGCAGTCATCGTAGTTCAGCTCTTCGATGGTGACTTCAGCACCCTCGGCAGCAATATTGTCAAAGCGCTGCGTGGTGCTGCCCTTGGGCATATGAACAACGGACTTCTGCCCCAGCTTGTTGGCAGCCCAGGCAACGCCCCGGCCATGGTTGCCGTCGGTGGCGGTAAAGAAGGTGGCCTGTCCAAAATCAGCGCGGAACGTCTCCCCGGTGAGATACTCATAGGTCAACTCCGAAATGTCCTTTCCCATTTCCTGGGCGATGTACCGGGCCATGGCAAAGGAGCCGCCCAGGACCTTGAAGGCATTCAGCCCGAAGCGGTAACTCTCGTCCTTCACGTACACGCCGCCAAGGCCAAGGCGCTGCGCCATGCCATCCAGCTTGGCCAGGGGCGTTACAGCGTACTGGGGAAAGCTTTTATGGAAGGTAGCAGCGGTCTTTACGTTCTCCAGAGCCATGATGGCAAGCTGAGAATCGTCACTCTTGGGCATGATATTTTCTGCCCATTTAATGGGTTGGAGCATCATAACACCTCATTTTTATATGGATGATTTCATCATATCATACCGGAAAAACAAGTCAACCCCTGTTCCTTGACAAATACCCCCCAGGGGTATATACTTTCTTCAACAACAAACATCTCAAGAAGGAGGATCTTTATGCGGGAAGAACAATATGAGATCAGCGGAATGCACTGTGCTGCCTGCAGCGCCTCGGTAGAACGTGTGACCCGCCGCCTTGAGGGCGTGGAGCGCAGCGATGTGAACCTGACAACAGGCATCATGACCATCTGCTACGATGAAGCGAAAGTCACACCGGAGCAGATTATCAAAAAAGTGGAAAAAGCCGGTTTTGGCGCGGCTCTGCGCCAAAAGGAGGAGGAAAAGCAGGAAGCGAGTGCAGAGCAGACAGACGCGGAAGAATCCGCCCTGAAACGCAAGAAAACGGAACTCATCGTCTCCGGCATCTTCTCGGCGGTGCTGCTGTATGTGTCCATGGGCCAGATGCTGCCCTTTGGCCTCCCCTCTCTGCCGGTGCCGGAATTTGTGGATATGCACGCGCATGGCGTGAATTTTGCCATTTTGCAGCTGCTTTTGGCCATCCCGGTGCTCTACTGTGGACGGAACTTTTTCATTGGAGGCTTCAAGGCCCTTTTCCACGGAAATCCCAATATGGATTCCCTGGTAGCCATCGGTTCGGCCTGTTCTTTTGCCTACAGCGTGGTGATGACCTTCCTCATCGACTACGATGTCCATTACGTCCATAACCTCTACTACGAGTCCGCCGCCGTGGTTTTGACGCTGGTATCCCTCGGCAAGTTTATGGAAAGCCGCAATATGCAAAAAACCAAGGGTGCCATTACCGCCCTGATGCGCCTCTCACCCGATACCGCCATTCTGGCCCTCAGCGGCCATGAGGTTCCCACCAAGGCGCTGAAAGTGGGCGACCTGGTGCTGGTAAAGCCCGGCGAGCGGGTACCGGTAGACGGCATCGTTACCGAGGGTGAGAGCAGTGTCAACGAGGCTATGCTCACCGGTGAGAGCATGCCGGTGGAAAAGCATCCCGGCAGCGAGGTCATCGGCGGCAGCGTGAACCAAAACGGCGTACTGACGGTGAAAGTCTCTCGCACCGGTGAGGATACCACCCTCTCCCGCATCATCCGATTCGTAGAGGACGCTCAGGGCAAAAAGGCCCCCATCGCCCGTGTTGCGGACAAGGTGGCCGGTATTTTTGTCCCCGTGGTCATGACCATCGCCGCCCTGGCGGCTGTCCCCTGGGCTATCGCAGGTCAGCCTCTTTCTTTTGTGCTCCGGGTATTCACCTCTGTGCTGGTCATTGCCTGCCCCTGCGCCCTGGGTCTTGCCACGCCCACTGCCATTATGGTGGGCACCGGCCTTGGCGCAAAGCATGGTATCCTGATCCGCTCCGGTGAAATCCTGGAGATCACCCACAGCGTGGATACCGTGGTGCTGGATAAAACCGGAACCGTCACAGAGGGCAAGCCTGCCGTCACCAAGCTCACAGCCATCGGCTGCAAAGAGGAAGACCTTCTTCGCACGGCAGCCGCCGTGGAAGCAGTCTCCGCTCATCCCCTGGCCGAATCCATCTGCGCCTACGCCAAGGAAAAGGGCCTGGAGAACCTTCCCAAGCCCGAGACGTTTGAAAACCTTTCCGGCCGGGGCCTAAAAGCCACTGTGGAAGGCCAGACCGTTCTTGCAGGCAACCACCGTTTGCTGGAGGAACAGGGCGTAGATGCTACCCCCCTGGTCTCCCAGGCAGATGCCCTGGCCGCCCAGGGCCAGACCCCCATGTATTTTGCCAGAAACGGGGTGCTGCTGGGTCTGATCAGCGTTGCAGATCCCGTGAAGGAAACAAGCCTTACAGCCATTGAGAAGATAAAGAAATCCGGCATCCACACGGTCCTTCTCACGGGAGACAGCCGTGCTGCCGCGGAGCACATTGGTTCCCTTGTGGGCGTAGACGAAGTCATCGCCGAGGTCCTGCCCGAGGAGAAGGCCGGTGTTGTCCAAAAGCTCCAAAGTGAGGGCCGCAAGGTCATGATGGTAGGTGACGGCATCAACGACGCCCCCGCCCTCACCGCCGCAACAGTGGGATGCGCCATCGGCAGCGGCAGCGACATCGCCATTGAATCCGCGGACATCGTTCTCATGCGGGACGATTTGATGGACGTACAGCGCTCCCTGCGTCTCTCCGGCCTCACCCTGCGCCACATCAAGCAGAACCTGTTCTGGGCCTTTTGCTACAACACCATCGGCATCCCCATCGCCGCCGGCGCGCTGTATCTTTTTGGCGGTCCCCTGCTCTCTCCCATGTTTGCCGGCGCGGCTATGTCCTTAAGCTCCGTGTGCGTGGTGGGCAATGCCCTGCGGCTGGGCCGAGCCAAGCTTTAAGGAGGACACACTATGACCAAAGAAATAGACTGCTGCCGCCACAAGCACCGGGATGAAGCGGAATATGATGCTCTGATCCGCAGGCTCAACCGCATTGAAGGTCAGGTCCGGGGCGTGAAAGGTATGGTGGAAAAAGAAGCCTACTGCACCGATATCCTCACCCAGGTCTCTGCCATCCAGTCGGCACTCAATGCCTTTTCCCGGGAATTGCTGGCCAATCACATCCGCACCTGCGTGGTGGCGGATATTCAAAACGGGCAGACGGAGGTCGTGGACGACCTTCTGAATACCATACAAAAACTGATGAAATAACGGAGGAGATCACTATGTTTACCATTTCTGTTCCTGACATGATGTGCGAAAACTGCGTCAAGCGCATTACCAACGCGCTGAACGAGGCCGAGCTGAAGTTCGGTGTGGAGCTTGCCACTAAGACTGTCACCATTGATGGCTGCCAGCACTGCCTGAAGACCGCTATGGAGGAGCTGGAAGACCTGGGCTTTACTCCCGAAATTCAGTAAAAATAAGGATCGCCTCTGGCCGCGTGGTCAGAGGCGATTTTTTTGTTTATTTGTCGCTTTTTCGCACACACTACCTTCGAATTCAAAAAAGGGGCGGAGCGGAAATGAAAAAAAAGGCACTGGCATTCGCGCTGTGTGTCCTGCTATTGACAGGCTGCAGCGGACCTGCCGTGGAAACGGACGGTACGGCCATGCTGTCCGAGGAGGTCAAATACGTGGCCTTGACTTTTGACGACGGTCCTCACGAAGATACAACGGCGGCTCTGCTGGATGGACTGAAGGAGCGGGGTGCCGCGGCCACCTTTTTCCTGATTGGAACGGAGATCGCCGGAAAAGAAGATCTGGTGGCCCGTATGGGCGCCGAAGGGCATCAGGTAGGAAACCACACCTGGAGCCATCTGCGTCTGGAAACAGCCCCGCCGGAAACGGTGGTATATGAGATCCAGCGCACCGACGAGGCCATCGGCGCCATTCTGGGCGGCAGCGGCTACTGGCTGCGGACCCCTTATGGTCTTTTGCCTCAGAGTGGAGAAACGCTTCTCTCCGTACCATTGGTGAAATGGTCCGTGGACCCCAGGGACTGGGAAAGCCGAAACAAGGAAAAGATCGTCAGCGCAGTGATGGCGGACATTCGGCCTGGGAGCATCATCCTCCTCCACGATATTTACCAGCCCTCCGTGGAGGCAGCACTGGAGATCGTGGACCGGCTGCAGGCGAAGGGATACTGGTTTGTAACGGTGGAAGAGCTTTTACGCCTTTACGGCATCGCTCCCCAACCTGGAGTGATGTACAGAAGCGGAAAATAAAAAAGAGACTGCTTAACGCAGTCTCTTTTTTATTTCTGTCTTAGCCGATGATCAGCAGAACCAGGGTCAGGATCAGGAAGGCAGCACCCAGCCACTTGGTGGCACGGGCCAGCTTGGCATCCAGAGTTCTGGCCTTGTTCTTGGCCAGGAAGGAATCAGCAACGCCGCCGATGGCACCGGAGAGGCCAGCGCTCTTGCCGGACTGGAACATAACGGCACCGATGATAGCCAGACCGCACAGAAGCTGCAGAACAGTGATGAACGTAACCATGTGGAAAACCTCCAAAATTCACTCATAGTCATGAGATTTCATTTTACAGACTCATATATTAACATAGTTCTTTCTCCTTTTCAAGAGGAAGTTCAGAAAAATTCCGGAAGAAAAATAGAACAAATGTTTGCATTTTGAAACAACATATGGTATAGTACTTGTGTAAACTCTCAAATTACGAGAAACTGGAGGTACCTATGGCTGATCTTTCTCCTATGCAGCAGCGTATCTACGAATATATTGCCCGGTGTATCCGGGAGCAGGGCTATCCCCCCTCCGTACGGGAGATCGGAGAGGCCGTGGGGCTGAAATCTCCTTCTACCGTGCATTTTCATTTAAAACATCTGGAGGAACTGGGCGTGATCGTCAAAGGCAGCGGCAAGGGCCGGGCCATCACCCTGGCAGAAACCCCCATCCCCGAAGACCAGGTCCCCATTGTAGGCAACGTGGCTGCCGGCAACCCCATTCTTGCTGAGGAATGCATTGAGGACTATTTGACCTTCGACACCGGCGGCCGCCAAAATGAATATTTTGCCCTTCGTGTCCGGGGCGAATCCATGCTGAACGCCGGTATCCTCCCCGGAGACCTGGTGGTGGTGCACCGCCAGATGGACGCCCGCAACGGCGAGATCGTGGTAGCCATGATCGATGATGAGGCCACTGTAAAACGCCTCTCCCGCCGGGGCGGCCAAACCTGGCTCCTTCCGGAAAACGATGCCTACTCCCCCATCGACGGCACCTATGCCCAGATCCTGGGAAAAGTGGCCGCTGTTGTCCGCCGGTATTAAAGGGCAACTTGCACAAAAATCCGGGACGTGCCCTTCAGAAATGGCTTTTTTTGGAAGTTTCCAGAAAATTTCCCCCTCTTTTTTTGTTAATTCCCGCATCATTTTGCATATCCCCCATTTCAATTATGCAAGGAAACTCCAATCAGCATCTACGCGTTTTCCTGCATTTTCTCTGGGTGATTCTGCGTAAGGGGCCCTATTTCTGTTCATTTCCGTCGAAAACTTAGGGAACATTCTCCATCTGTATCCTTTTTTCTTTCCTTTTTCCATGCCCCTGTTGAAGCGCTGTTTTAGACTCTGTTTTTGCCCTCTTTTTTGCATGATATCCTGCAAGTTTTCTTTTTCGTCGATTCATTATGAAATTTTTTCGTCAAGTCATGCAGAAGAGAATTCCACGATTTTCAAATTTACCCCTTGTTTCTTTTGTTTGTTTATGCTATGCTGACAGTAGCTAAACCCCTGTTCCTAAGTTCATTTTACCCAAATTATATTTTAGGAGGAAATGTCCAATGAACAAGTACATTGAGCGCGTTCTGGCCGAGACCAAGGCTAAGAATGCTACCGAGCCTGAGTTCCTGCAGACCGTCGAAGAGGTCCTGAGCTCCCTGGCCCCTGTCATCGATGCTCATCCCGAGTATGAGAAGGCCGCCCTGCTGGAGCGCATGGTCGAGCCCGAGCGCGTCGTTGAGTTCCGCGTTACCTGGGAGGACGACAACCACAACTTCCACGTCAACCGTGGCTACCGTGTGCAGTATAACGCTGCCCTGGGCCCCTACAAGGGTGGTCTGCGTTTCCAGCCCAACGTCAACCTGTCCATGATCAAGTTCCTGGGCTTCGAGCAGGTCTTTAAGGATGCCATGACCGGTCTGCCCATCGGCGGTGCCAAGGGCGGCGCTGACTTCGATCCCGCAGGCAAGTCCGACCTCGAAGTCATGCGTTTCTGCCAGGCTTACATGACCGAGCTGTATCGTCACATCGGCCAGGACATCGACTGCCCCGCTGGTGACATGGGCGTCGGCGGCCGCGAGGTTGGCTATCTGTACGGTCAGTATCGCCGCATCATGGGCAACGCCGAGTTCGGCGCTATGTCCGGTAAGGCTGTCTGCACCGGCGGTTCCATCCTGCGTCCCGAGGCTACCGGTTACGGCGCTGTCTACTATCTGGTCGAGGCTCTGAAGCACGACGGCGAGTCCATCGAGGGCAAGCGCATTGCTATGTCCGGCTACGGCAACGTTGGCTGGGGCATCATGAAGAAGGCTGCCGAGCTGGGTGCCAAGGTCACCTACTTCGCTGGTCCCGACGGCTACATCCACGATCCCGAGGGTGTCACCACCGAGGAGAAGCTGAACTACATCCTGGAGATGCGTGCTAAGGATCCCATGCACTGCGCTTCCTATGCTGAGAAGTTCGGCTGCGAGTTCGTTGCTGGCGAGAAGTGCTGGGGCGTCAAGGACGTCGATATCTACATGCCCGCCGCTACCCAGAACGACGTCAACATGGATTGGGCCAAGAAGATCGCCGAGTCCGGTGTGAAGTACTACATCGAGGTCGCCAACATGCCCACCACCAACGACGCTCTGGAGTTCCTGCGTGAGCAGAAGCACATTGTCGTCGCTCCCTCCAAGGCTGTCAACGCCGGCGGTGTTTCCGTTTCCGAGCTGGAGATGGCTCAGA
>JAFOCY010000066.1 GCA_017380995.1 Oscillibacter sp.
GCAGATACCCGCCCCTGCTCCGCTTTCACGCGGCTGCTCTCGGCAGATACACGCTCCGCCTCGGCATTGACTCTGCCATTCTCGGCGCTCACCCGCGCCTGTTCAGCCTTGACTCGGCCTTCCTCGGCGGTAGTGCGCCCCGCTTCCGCGGCGCTTCGGTCCGACTCGGCCTTGATGCGGGCATTCTCATTTGTGACGCGCTCGATCTCGTTGGAAACACGCTCGGACTCCGCCGCCTGTCTCGCCTGCTCCGTCAGGTCATCGGCCAAAATGCGGGGGATCAAGGTTTCGTTGATGTACGTCTGGGCCGTCAGGCTGCCTTTGTCAAACTCCGCTTTCAGCTCTGCGGCAGTCAGGCCGCCCACGTCGTTGGGTTCGTCGTCCAGCTTCTGGATGATGACCAGGTCATCCTCGAACAGGGGAATTTCCACAGGGACTACCGTGGTAATGCTGTTGTTGTGATCAAGTGTCTGTGCCATACGTCACCTCACTGTCTCGGCGCTTCGCCGGTCTCATTGATTTTGCGCTGCAGCACTCCGTAGCCGGAGCCGCCGCGCACGGTGGCCTCGCCCTCCGGAGCCGCCCCGCCCTCCTGGGCGGGAGGCTGGGACCCCTGGCCAGCAGCCTGCAAAACAGAGATCAGAGTCTCCCGGTCGGTGATCTGTCCGGCGGGAAGCCGCTTCAAATAATCCACGGTGGAGATCTTGCCCTGCATCAGGAGGTTATCCAGGGTCTGCATACTGGCGATCTCGCTCCAGTAGGAGCTTGCGCCGGCGTCCAGGTCGATGCCGCAGGGAATGCGTTTCAGCTGGGAGAAATCAAAGGTGATGGTCACCTTCTTTTCGTCCATGGGATTGCGGATCTCCACATACCGCTCCCCGTAATATTCGCCCATGAACTCCATGTAGATGCGGCCAAGGTCCTCAATGCTCTGGAGGAGGTTCTGCTTGGTCAGCTCCATGGGGGTTGCCGCCGCACGCTGCAGGGCGATGATGGCGGAGGTGTTATCCGGGCGGGTATCGCCCAGGGCAACATCCGATGCGCCCAGGAATTTCTGGGTGTAGGAGATGGCAATGTCAATAAACTGGCCGATCTGGGGAGAGATGGTGGCCGGGTCCATGATCTTGGCCACGCCATCCACATTGCCGTTGACGGCGATGGCCGCGCCCACACGGTTGTTCCACCGGGCAACCTTTGTCCGGTCGAAGATGACCTTGGGGTAGGCCAGGGTCATCAGGGAGATCATGGACATGGCAAAGAGCTTGTTCACGAAGATCTGGTTGGGGATGAGGCCCGTGATCATGGCCTGGCCGTGGTAGCAGTCCTGCACATAGTCCCAGTTCATCCAGGTCACCGGGTAGAGCTTGATGCCAAGGTCCCACTCCTCCCGGATGACTGCCGACCGGGTACACTCAAAGCCGTGGATGGTGCCGCTCTCTTTGTCCCGCCAGAGGCGCAGCAGCACCGTTACCTTGTTGCCGCCCAGCTCGTCCATGAAGTTGTCGCCGGACTCTTTGTTGTCGGCCACAATGCCATCCACTCGGTCCGCCCCGGCGCCGTCAGCCTTGGCCCGGTCCTTTGCGTCCTGGATCAGCATCCGCCGCTCAATGATGAGATACGGCTGGCTCTGCACATCCCGGGAGTTGGGGTTGCCGAAAATGACCTGGGTATTTTGCAGGGCCTCCGTGCGGATGCATCCCTTGCTGGGCTGCCCGGTCTCCTCGGTGTCATCCCAGTAGGTGTAGGTGCAGCCGTCGCCGTCTACGGCGGCGTTGCGGGCAAACTCCCGGATGATGCCCCCCATCTTGTTGCGCTCAAAGATGGCGGCAAACTGGTCGTTCAGGATATCCGTCAGGGCCTCCTGGGCGGTGGCGCTCAGCTGCCCGGAGCTTGCCATAGGCTTTGCGTGGAGCTTCAGGTTGTCTGTAGAGACGTTGGCAACGGAGAAGAGCACCACGCGCTTGAGGAAGTTGAATACAGGGGTGGGCAGGCCGTTGGACTTCACGCCCTCCCACTGCTTTCCAATGAAGAAATTCTCGTTGGTCTCCACGGTGTTGTAGAGGTTGATGCCGTTGTTGAACTTCAACCCCGCGTCATATTCCGCAGCCACACGCTGCGCGGTCATCTGTTTTGCGGTTTCCATTCCACGCCTCCTTCGTTGTTCTTTCAAATCATTTTCGCCGGGGCGTGTACCTGGCGAAAATACATTGACCCAGCCGCCCTGGGCGGCGTACACCAGTCCGCAGACTGGTGTGGGGGGATCGAAAGGGGGGACCTGTCCCCTCTTTCATCTTCGTTATTTTACGTTTCCAGCGTAACGAAGCTGCACATCCGTCTGCAAAACGGTGGCCGTTGCGCTGGAGGAATCGCTTTTATATACCAGTTTGTAGAAGGTGGCCTTCTTCACCTTCAGTTTCAGCCGGTCCACCTGGGGCTTGCGGTTGGTGCGGAAGCTCCAGTGGTTAAAGTCCACATGGGAGAAGGTGGAAAGAGATGCCGCAACCACCTTTTCCGGGTAGTCGCTTCGTCTGTTGGTTTCCACCGTCACCGTGATCCGGGCGTTGCTCTCCGGCTGCAGAGCCACCCACACCATGGGGCTGTATTTCATCCGCCAGTCCTGTCCAAAATCCATGGAGCCGGTATCCGCCCTGGCGTGGATGTCCGCGCCATCGTCGTTGCGGTGGTTGCGGCTGATATGGACAACGCCGCCGTCCGGGCGGAAGCCATACAGTTCCCCATCTACTTCCATGAGGCAGCGGAACTCAAAATCCGTATACTTGTACCAGGCGTCTGCACCGTAGTTATAGATCAGGGCCGTGTCGCCATGGAGGAAATAAAACTCCTGCTCACTTTTGCGGTTAAAGGTCTTGACGCTCTTTGCGGCAAATGCCTTGACCGTAGCGTTCACCTTTCCGGAAAAGTGCTTGGCATTGGTATTGCTCATGTTGATGTAGCCGCCGCTGGAAGTTTTCCACTGGTAGATGCCCTTGCCATCCAGAGTGATGGGGTCATTCTCCAAAAGCCGCACCTGGCCCGGCGCATCGTTGCCGAACTGACGGTTCACAGGCAGCACATAGCACGCTGCCGTCACAGCGCCGCTCTCCAGAACCTCCGTACCGTACTGGATGCTCCAGGCGCTGTCCTCTTTATATGCCATCATCCGGGAGTAGTGGCGCACCAGGCCGGTGATGGCCGTATTGGCCTCTCCCACCGCCGCCTCATAAAGGTCCGGGAAATATTCCGCCGTGGCGGAGCCGTTTTCGTCCATGCCGCTGTAAATGGTCTTGTTGCTGCCATCGCCATAAAGGAACACGCGGCTGTCCACAGCGCCGTTGAAAAGCTCTGCATACCGCATCCGCGTCACCTCTTGCCGGCTGCCCTCTCCCTTGCGGTAGGTCACGGTCACGGTGTTGATGCCTCTTGCCGGAGCGGTCTCAAAGACCACCTTGCCACCTTCCAGGTCCGCCGTCCATGTGGTGTCCGTGCCCTCCACGCGGAGGATCTCATCCACCGCTCTCTCGGGGAGCTGGAACTCCTTGGCTTCCCCATCCGGGGAGAACTGCACCCGGCGCTTGCCGGTCAGCCGGTTCACGTTATCCAGCAGGGTACCGCTGCCTTCCGGGGTGGTGGCGGTCTGGACAACCGGGATATAGCCCTCTACGTCTGTAAATTCTCCGCTGCCGTCCCACACCTTGTACTCGTGGCCGTTGAGGAGATAGACCTTCTGGGCAAAGCCAAAGAAGGAGGTCTCATCCTGCGTAGCGGTGCCTACCACAATGGCCTCTGCCGACCCAATGCGCACATCCAGAAGCAAGCCTCCGTAGGAGGCAAGGATATGGTGGTCCTCTCCCACCATGCCCTCCCAGGCCCCGCAAAAGCGGGGAGAGGCGGTGTCCTGGACACCATGCTCCGCCGCCCAGGCGTCCCATGCCGTCCGCAGGGAAAGAAGGGTCTTCGTGCCGGGCCGCACCTGGAGGTGCTTGTCCCGGGTGATGCGGAAATTCTGCATCCGGGAAAGCTCCCCCGCTTTCAGGTTGGTGTCGCCGTCAGGGTTTTCGTTCAGGCCCAAAAACTCCTTGATGCTCATGATGCTTATGGAATTGTTCTGAGGGATCGTTGCCATATTCAGTCTCCAAACATCAAATAGGTTTCCGTCATCTCGCCGCCGGTCATGGCGGCGTCATAGCTCATGCCCTCCTCTTCATCCTCATCGGACACGGGCACCGCCATCTCCGCCCCCAGGGTCCGCGTCACCGCGTAATACCGCAGCGCATCGCAGATATGGGTGATGTCATGAGGCTCCGTTGCGCAGTCGGAGGGATTCTTCTCATCGTGCTGGATCACAGGGAGATTGCGGATCAGGCCGGTGCAGTCTTCCGTCACCAGAAGGCCCGGCTTGTCCTTTTCGCTTTTCAGGGGCTTGAGCATCTCCTTCAGAGCCATCCAGCCCTGGATGCGGTTGTTGCTGGCTTTAAGAAGGCCCAGGCCGTTTTCCGCGAACAGCTCCGCCATGGACTTGCCGCTGTCCTTCTGCCGGTTCCACATATCCGGCGGCGCAATGGTGCAGGAGATCTGCTCATGGGCCGGGGTCAGGTCCAGCGCCAGCCTTGCCGCCTCGGAAACGATGAGGCCGCTTTGCTGGACTTCACGGTACACGTAGCTCCGCCCCTCGAAGTCCTGGGCGATCCAAAGGCAGGCGAACATATCCAAACCGTAGTCGAATACCCGGTATTTCCGCCACTCCGCCGGGATGCGGAGGAAGGGGGCCACCACATGGGTCTCCTTGCGAAACTCCGGGAAGAAGGTGCCCGCCAGGGCGTTCCAGTCACCGTAGCGCCATGCCCGGCGCACATCCTCCGGCATCAGCTCCAGCATCTGCACATATTCCGGGGAAGCCTTCATCAGCTGGGGGTTATCCTCCACCGTTGCGTGGATGAAGGTGTAGTCCTTCCCGTCCTCCCCGTCCCGGTACTCCCGGTCCACGAAGAGCCGCTTCACCCACAGGTGGCCGATGCCGCCGGGGTTACAGGTGAGGTACATCCGCTTGGGGATATCGTTCACGCCTCGAAGGTCCGCACCCAGAATGCGGAACTGCCGCTCTGTAAACTGGGTGGCCTCCTCCATGAAGATCCAGTCGTATTCAATGCCCTGGTACTCGTCATCGTCCCGGGGGCCGTAGTGGCCGAACTTGATGGTTGAGCCGTTGACGAAAAAGAGCATTCGCATCTGGCCATTATAGGAGGCCAGCTCCGGGGGGATCATCTTCCGCATGGGGAGGATGATGTTTTGCTCCAGCTCTGGGTACTCCTTACGGACGATCAGGATCCGAATGCCGGGAAAGGTCAGCGCACCGCCGTAGGCTTTTACACGCAGCACGTGGGTCTTACCGCCGCCTCTTGCGCCGCCGTAGGCGGTGTAGCGGGTGCGGCTCTGGCAAAAGAGCTTCTGCTTGGGGTTCAGGCTTCCCAGGTCCACCTGCACGGTGCCGCCTGTCGTTTTCATATTTCGACCGGCCATGCGTTCACCTCCTCCGGCGTTTTCTTTCAAAAATAGCCCCCGCGGCATGGCGGGGGCTATTTTGCCTTACATCATTTCGTCCCCTCAGGCGGGATACTTGCAAACGGCGATGCCGGCCTTCTTGGCCTCCAGAACAAAGGCATCGTAGTAGACACGGCCCTGCACAACGGGGCCATCGAAGCCCTGGACCTTCTCCAGCACATCATAGTGCTTGAGCTTCACAGGGTCAGCGGTGCAGTTGCGGTACTTGATGATAAAGGCCACGCCCTCGGGCATCCAGCTGTTGGGAACGGGCTTGACCACGCAGCCGTCCACCTCGCCGACCTCGCCCTTGGAAACGGCCTTCTTGCCAAGCTCATCATTGCCCACAATGGCGTCTGCCTGGACCAGCAGCTTGTAGGCATCGGTGGCGATGAAGATGGTGCGGTTCTCGGTGGGGACCAGGCCCTCGGTCAGCAGGGCGTTGGTGTCGATCACGGCGGCCAGGATGGTGTTCTTGGTCAGGGCAGCGGCGGGAGTGTGCTCGCTGCCGGCACCTGCGGCCCACTTGGCCAGGCGGTACTTGTCCATGGTGGGGTTGACCACCTCGTCGATCTGGCGGCGCAGAGCCTTGCCTGCGGCCTTGTTGATGGCCTGGTCGCTCTGGTCACCGGCATCGATGGCGAAGGTAAAGCTCTTGTCCTGGGTGCAGGTCAGCTCCTGCACGGTGTCGCCCAGGTTAGCCACCGCGCCAAAGCGGTTGGCGCCGGCGGTGCGGTCAAAGTCGTTCAGCGCCACGGTATCCACGGAGTAGACCTTGACGGTCTTGGCGCCCACGAAGTCGTAGTCGTGACCACAGGCGGAGTCGGTGAGGCTGCCCAGGTGGAAGCGCTCTGCGATCTTGCTTGCGTATTTCTCGGTGTAGTTGATAGCCATTGTTTAACCCTCTCTTTCGGTTTGTGCCGATGGGCTTCAACCCCGCTCAAAGGCGTCCAGGAAATCGTCGTGGCCCTTGCTGTTCTCACCGGCAGACTTCATGCTGCCGGTAGAACGGGCTGCGTTTTTCTGGTTCTGGGCACTGACGGCGGCGCTTCGCTCCGCTGCCGCCTGGGCTGCTTTCGCCTGGGCCACAGCATATCGGGAATATGCCGAAACCAAAGTGCTGCCCCGGTTCACCTCGTTCCAGACCTCCTGGGGGATGGCCTTGGGGTCCTTTGCCGCATCGGGAAATGTTCGTTTGAATTCTTCGATATCCGCCCTCCGGCGCATATCTGCCGCCGCTTTGGCCTGGGCTGTTGCGTTGGCGTCAGCCTGGCGCTGGGTCTGGACTGCCTCTTTCGCGGCAACGGCAGCCTCCCGGTCCTCCAGAGAAACGGCCCGTCTTGCGTCTTCCGCGCTCATGCCGTTCATCTGCTTTACCTTGGCCCGCATATCCGCAACGTAAGCGGCCACATCCATGCCGGCCCCACGGGCCAGATGGCTGAACAGCTCCATCACGGGCTTGCTCTCGTCATACTTGGAACGGATGCGGTCATAGTCCATGCCCTTCTGGGCAAGCACCGTCAGCTCCTCTTCACCCACCGTGCGGACCTCTCCCATGTGGCGAAGGTCCCAGGTCCGGGGCGTCTGCGCCTGAGGGTCCTGGGCCGCAGGGCCTTCCTGCGTCTGGTCTTGCTGTGCATCCTCACTTTCAGGGACCGCGGGAGTTTCCTCCTGCTGTTCCTCCGCCGCCTCCACACGCTCCTCCTGCTGGTCTGCGGGTTCCGCGCCCGGAGTCTCGTCCCATCCGTCCAGGAAGCCGTCCGTGGTCTCGGTGGTCTCCGCTGCGGTGGTCATCTGATCTTCCATAAGCTCCTCTTTCTCCGGGCTGGTCTGCCCGGCCCAATATACAGCGGCTGGTCTGCCGCTTAGCTCCAATATCCGTACTCGCCGTGTTCCAGGCCGCCGTACACATCCTCCACGCTTCCCTCGCCGGAGGGCATCGTGCGCCGTGCCGCCTCGATCCGCTCCAGGAAGGTCTGCTCAAACCAGTTCTTCAAACTGGAGCTCTCCTCCGCAAGCCTGGCCGCCAACCCATAGGGCAGCACCGAGAGGCAGATGTAATCGTCCATGTCGATCTCATCGCTCATGGACTCCACCTTCGGATACGTGGGCCGCTTGCCCTCCAGGGCCTGCACGTAGGTGTCGCTGTAGGGATACACCCAGTTCAAAATGCTGTTGAGGGCGCTGGGCGTCCGGTAGGAATACTCCTTGGTGTCCGCCGTCATCGTCACGCCGCTGGCCTCGTTCTGCTCGTCCATCAGGTGGATGGCGATGTCGAAGATCTCCTGTACCGTCCTCATACGCCGCCTCCGAATCCGTCCTGACCGTTCACGGAAAAGCGCATCAGGTTGTCAACGCCCTCGTCCATGGCCCTGCCACGCCGCAGCTCCTCCTCGACCTGCTCATCCATGGCAGCCTGGGCCCGTCCCTCGCTCCGGCGGAACTGTTCCCGGCCCAGCACAACGCCCAGCAAAGCGCCGCTCATCAGAAGGTTCGCCACCAGCAGCACTGCTGCGATCAAAACCAACATCAGCTCCATGCCGTCCCTCCTCACCGAAAATCCGACTCGTCCATCCCCGCGCCCATCTTCACGTTCACGGAAATGTCCTGCCGGGCCTCCACCTTGTCCTGGTAGCCGCCGAATTTCTCCTGCTTCATCTTGAACACCGCCATGCTCACCATGCCCTTTTGCATATACAGCGGGTGGGTGTGCAGCTGCTCCGTCATCCGCAGAAATGCCCGCTGGATGGGATACTGGAACTCCGTCCGCATATCCCCCTTGCGCCACTTCTCCAGGGTGGAGGGGTCGATGTCCAGCGCCAGACAAAGACCTGCGTCACTGTACAGCACCCCTTCTTCATCGCACTTGGAGAAATAGCCTTCGATGGCGGCCTCCAGCTCCTCCTCGTCCTTGTAGATCTTAGGAGCCTTGCGCTGCTTCTTCTCTCCGGCGTCTTCACGCTTCTTTCGCGGCATACCGCCACCTCCTTCCCCTCGCGCGTAAATATGCTTCTTCTCTCCCAGTTTACCGCCGGGCTTCCTCAAAATTCCAGACCTGAAAAACTCGAAAGGCACCCCCTGTTTTCCGCCACCCCCATAGTGCGTGCAGGGGTATTTACGCCCCCTGCCTGAAACCCGCCCGCCCTTTTTCCGCTACCCCCTTTGCTTTCCCCTTTGGGACCCTCATAGGCCCTATGGCCCTCCCCGGCCCAGGCGATCCCGCACCCCCCACAGAACACAGAAAATACACAGCAGACCCGACAAACCCTTGGGCCCCAATGGTCTACACTTAATGGCCCCTTAAATTTGAGCATAGAGAAGCCGCCCGGCCTCATAGCCGCGGCGGCGCTTTCGTATGCCCTTTTTGCCTATTCGAAGATCTCCCTTTTGCCCCTCGCGCCTTTTTTACCCCTCGATTGTAAACCATTCTCCAAAATCAGGTTTACAACTTCCATCCCCTTTTGGCCCTGACAGCAAGCAACCCCAGAGCGGCCCACAAAGGATCACTCCGGGGTTGATACTTCCTCCCCATAGGGATACACAGGAATAAATCCCTTACCCCCTGGAAAGGGGTAAGGGATTATCCGGTAATGGGGGGATTATAGGGGGGAGAATATAGGGAGAGTGTGAGAGGGGAAAAGGAGGGGGGAAGAAAGGGGGCCTCTCCTGCGCCCGTTACAGCTTATCCCGGATCGCCTCGATGATCCAGGCGTTGACGCTCATGCCGTCCCGCTCTGCTGCCTGGGAGATCGTCTCCTTGGTCACACCGTCAGAACCATCCAGCTTCACCCGGAAGGTGATTGCCTGGTAATTTCGCTTGTTATATGCCGTCTTAACCGCCGGGGAAACGTGTCCTTTCCAGGTCTCCCCCGGCTTCTTGCTGGTTGTCATGTCAAAACACCTCGCTTTCTTATGCTGACCATTATAACAAATCGCATGGTGCCAGCACCATGTTTAAATTAACCAAAATAAGCTGGCGGCAACTGTGCAACCCTGCCAAAGTTAAATTTTGGGGCTTGACTTCTCCATGGTGCTTGCAGTATGATTCAGCCATCCCAAGCAACCACGACAAATCATCACAAGGAGGATCACCCCCATGACAAAGTATTTCGTGAGCTGCCGCACCCTGGACGAGCTGAAGAAGGTTTATAAGCACCTGGCCCAGAAGCACCACCCCGACGTAGGCGGCGATACCCGCACCATGCAGGAGATCAACGCCGAGTATGAAGCCCGGTTTGAAGTCCTGAAGCGTAGCCAGAACGAACAAGCCGCCGAGGACACCACCGGCAAGGCCCGCGCCACTACTGAGAGCGCCGGCGACTTCATCGCCATTATCGACCATCTGTTGAAGCTGGATGGCCTGGAGATCGAGCTTTGCGGCCGCTGGCTCTGGATCGGCGGCGATACCAAGAAGCACAAAGAGGCCTTGAAGGCTTGTGGCTGCCGCTGGTCCTCCTCCAAGAAGCTGTGGAACTGGCACTTTGCCGAGGATGGCGACAAATGGCACCGGGGCAGCAAGTCCATGTCCCAGATCCGCAGCAAGTACGGCTCCACCACCTTCACCCGCAGCGGTTCCATTGCTGGTGCTGATGCTCTCCCCGCTTGACGGGGAGGCATCCAAGGAAGGAGGGCACCACATGACCACGTTTTTACTGATCGCCGGCGCAGCCACCGCCACCGGCTGGGTGTTTCGCCTGGTGGACGCCATCGAGCACCCCGGAAGGAGGCGCCGCGCATGAGCTATCAAGACTGGTTCCGCAATGCCTGGGGGGCCCGGGAGGATGGCCGGGCGGAAGTCCGTGTCTACCTCTGCGCCCCGGAGAAACTGACCCTTGACCGTATCCCCTGGAATGACCAGCAAGCCGCCCGGGCGATCTCCGAAGCGGAAACGCTGATCCAAAATCTGAAGGAATACCGGCAGGCGCTGGCTGCCCGGTATTCTGAGCTGACCACCGCAGCCTATACGCTCCGGCTAGAGCTGATCCGGCATCCTGCCTGGGGTGGCCATGGCGTCACATTCGATTTGCGGATCATCAAGCGTTACGAGGATGGGACCGAGGTTGACGAGCTGCGCGAGCACTACACCGGCAAGCAACGCCGGGAAGCTCTGGCCCGGTACGCCGAACTAAAGAAGCAGCGCCCCGGCATTGATGCCGTTTTGGATATTCAGCGCCGAACCTGGGAGCGCTGAAGGAGGTGAACACATGAACGACCATTTGTCCAAGGCCGCCGAGCTTGAAGCCCAGGCGGCAGTCCTGGAGGCGGAGGCCACGGCCATTGAGGCTGCACATCTACCGGATCATTGCAATGCGGAATGTACTGAATGCTCATACAAACCGAACTGCGATGAAGTTACCTACCGCATCGGCAAGGCATATCTGTTGCGTCAGCGCGCCGCCAATCTCCGCCGCCAGGCATAAGAAGAAGCCCGGTCCTTTCATGGGACCGGGCTTTTACTGTTCACACTATGAACACAGCAAAACGCTCCGACGCTTGCAATCACAGAATTTTATGTTAAAGCGCTGTTAAATAAAACGAATCTCTTTGCCCGCGCTTCCTCATACACCAAACTCCACCAAATCCCGCCGCACCAATGCCTTCAGCCCTTTTGCCTACTTGCACGCCGCCGCACCCGGAAGGAACTTTCAGTAAAATTTGAAACACAGTACGAACACAGTACATACACAGTTCCCGCGCCGATTTTGCCCCAAATCTACACGGCAGCTTTAGCCCATCGCAGCCGCGTCTATATGGGCCGCCAGCATCTCCGCAGCAGTCCGGCGCTGTCCCGCTCTGAGGTGCGTATATACACCCTCCAGAACCTCCGGGGTGTCTCCCAGGATCTCCGCTGCCTGCCTTGGATCAAGTCCGGCCTCATAGCAGATCGTGGCAAAACTATGCCGGAAGCAGTGCGGCGTAATGGGGAAGGTCTCCACCGCTTTGCCGGCGTCATCATAGGCCATTGCGTTAAGCCCCACATCCCTGCAATAACGCTTCCAATGTGACGCGATCTCGGAGGACTTCATAAAGCCTCCATCCTCTCCGGGGAAAATCAGTCCCACACGATCCTTTGGCAGCGCATCGGCCAGAGGCCGGAGCAGCGGGATATCTCTCTTACCGTTTTGGCTCTTCAGGTGGTTTTCCATCTGGGGGCGCTGAGCGTTTGCGGCATAGCTTAGCTTTTTGGTCACATGGATGACCCCGGCTTTGCGGTCAATGTCGCTATAGCTCAAAGCCAACGCTTCGCCCCGCCGCATCCCGGTATAGAGCAGGAGATAGGGGAACAGCCACCAATGGGCGGTCCTGGCAACGCCTGCCTCCTTGACCGCGGCTTCCTGCTCCTCGGTCAGGGCCAGCCGTTTCTTTGTGGGGAGACCCCTGGATTTTCTCACCTCTGCCGCCGGCGAAACGTCAATATCTCCCTGCATCACTGCATGGGAAAAGATCATCTTGCAAACGGACAGCTCGATCTGGACGGAGTTTGCCGCCCGCCCCTGCTTCTCAAAGTTGGTGATATAGCGCTGCACCTCCAGCGGGCGCACATCGGAGGCATATCCCGGGAAGGCCTCTTTGAGCCGCCGCACCGAAAAGCTGTACACTCTCCTGGTGGATTCGCTGATCTTAGGCTCATGCTCCCGCGCCCACTCGTCGGCGATCACCGGGAATTTGCGCCCCTTTGCTGCCTCCGCCTGATACTCCAGGATCTTGCGGTCCACCTCTTTGCAGGTCTTTCCCCGGAAGGCCACCCGCTTACCGTTGATGGTGCGGATGCTCTCAAACAAACCGTCCGGCCGCTGGTAATATTTCTTTTTCCTTTCTGCCATAAATTTTCCTCCTTTTGTCGTTGCAAGCGCCGGAGGATCTGTGCTACAATGAATACACTACCCCCTGGGCTTCGTGATGGTTGTCCTTGTGGGTCGTCTTGCCGCCCGGGTGCTGGAACCACCCCGGCGGCTTTTCTTATTCTTCTTGTTTTCTCTTGCTTACGAGATATTGCGTCACACCAAAGGCGCAGCATACCATGATGAAGGCGGGCTCCACCTTTGTTCCCAGGGTCATCCTTTCCCATAGGTCCGCCTTGGTGATGCCAAGGCGCTGCTGGGTAATTGCCCCGATATTGACGATATATGCCCCTTCTTCGCCCCAAACTTCCTCGTCTGTTTCCGGCCGCACCTCCTGCCAGCATTCCAGCATGGCAACACCATTGGTAGGCCAGTATACGCGATCCAGCATAATCGCCCGATGGGCCACCGTCTTTGTGGTCTCCATCTCCACCGCCCCGGCGTAATACCGGCTATCTTCGTGATCGACATCCGTCCTGATGGTGATATCCGCGGGGAACAGGAAGGTGAACAGGTCCGATGTGGGAAGGGTTACTGCCGCCTCGATCCGGTAGGTCCCATCCGGGATCACTGCAGCGCTGAAATGAGCGCCATACCAGTACGCCGGGGCGTATAGGAGCATAAAGGCCATAAACCCTGCCAGTTTTCTGTCCATGGCGGGATCTGCGAAGCTCTTTCGTTTGCGCAGGATCTCCCATAGAATGGCCAGCGCGTACACAATGACGCAAAGGCCGCCCAAGGCATAGATGCCGATCCATATGTTCTCCATAACTTACATCCCCGGCACCGGGTATCTGCGCTTGGTGATCACACGGCCCTGCCAGACAATGGACCTGTTACTGCCGGCAGTCAAGCACACATCCGCATCGCTGCGCTTTCTGTTCAGAGAGAACAGGTACGTAATCCCCAAAACGCGGTCAAAGTGCCATTGCTTGATGACGGTAGCGCCATCTACGCAGAAAATACCGATATCGCCGTCCCGCATGGCGTCATGATTGACAAAAGCGATGTCGCCGTCATAGAAAGCCGGCTCCATGCTGTTGCCCTGGACGCGGATGGCATAAGAGGCGCCCTGGGGGTCGTCCGTCTTCAGCTCATAGGGCTCACAGCCCTGCCCGGTCATATCCAGAGCCAGTCCGGCCGCCGCGGGGTTATCAAAGAGATTGATGACCTTGGGCTCCGGGTCCAGATCCAGCGTGTCCATATTGGCCAGCCGCTCCAGCGTCTCCATGCGGTTGAGTTCCTCGTCCATCAAGCCTCGGACCGCTGCCTTGCCATGGCTGTCCAGTTTGTCATAGTCCTTTGCGAGTTTTCTTGCTCCGTCCGATAAGGGCGGGGCTTTTTTGTTGTCTGCGTACTGTTGAGGCTCATCGCTAAAGCCCATCAGATAGTCGATGGTCACATCGTACTGCTGTGCGATCTTCATCCAGAAATCCGACTTCGGTTCCCGCTCTCCGTTCTCATAATTGCTGTATGTGGATTTGGGGAGGCCAATGGACTTTCCGAACTCAGCCTGTGTCATACCCAGGGACTCCCGGAGCGATTTCAAATTTTGATACACTCGCTCACCTCCTTGTTACTGTTCCATCATATTACATCCTTTTCCTTCTGTCAATAAAATTTTCCCCAAAACGAGGAATTTCCTATTGACATTCCCCATTTTGTGGTTTATCGTGTAACCAGACCCCAAAATGGGGAATTTCAGAAAAGGAGGCCTCAAAATGCGAGACAACATTGAAGCGGAGCGTGGGCGGATGCGCATGACCAAATGTGCGCTGTGCGAGGCGCTTGGCGTCACGTTGAAAACCTACAACGGCTATATCAACGGCGCTCCCATCCCATCCACCATCCTGGAGAAACTCCACCGGATGACCGGCAAATCTGTGGACTACCTTCTTGGGCTCAGAGATACCCCCGCAAGCTGACCAACCCCATGCGGCGCTTCCACTGTCCCAAAAGGACAGGCCGCATCCAATTTGACGACCACCATCAACCATCACTTTCGAGATAAAGGAGAACACCATGGAACACCCTGCCTACCGCGACAATCTGGAACAGGTCCTTGCCTTCACCGGCGGGCGCCACCTGCTCACCATTAAGGACGTCAAGGGCTTCACCGGCCTTGCCGACCCCCGCACCGTCCGCAAGCGCTTCCCCATCACCGACGGCTACATCTCCGCCGCCACCCTGGCCCGCTGCCTTTGCGGAGAAAGGAGCAAAAAATGAGCCAGAAAGCCGAAAAGTACGCCCGCAGCCTGGACCGCCGCATGACCGCCCTGGAGGGGGAAATGGACCGCTGGTCCTCCGAGATCGCCTCCTCCCACCTGTCTATGCTCCAGGATGCCACCCGGGAGCGCAACCGCGCCCGTCGGGATGCTGATACATACCGCCACGCCGCTGCAAGCTGGAAGGCCGTGGCCTACGGTTCCCTGGCCGCCGCCTCCATTGTGCTGGTTCTTGCCATCGCCAAGACCTCCGCAAAGGCCGCTGAAGCGCCCCAGGAAGCGCCCATCCCGCCCCTGGCCGTTGTCTCCGAAGCAGCGGAAACAGCGCCCCAGCACGCCGCATCCGCCCCGGAGCCCCACTATTCCCGCATCATCGAAAACGCCACCGTCACCCATTACTGCATCTGTGAGAAGTGCTGCGGCAAGTCTCCGGACCATCCCGCCTACGGTATTACCGCCAGCGGACGGGAGGCCGTCCCCGGTTATTCCGTCGCCGTGGATCCCATCCTGATCGAGCTTGGCAGCACGCTTTACCTGGACTTTGGAGACGGTGTTTTGCAGGCGTGCCGGGCGGATGATACCGGCAGCTCCGTCACCGGCGCCCATATCGACCTGTGCGTTTCCAACCACCAGGAGGCCCTGGAGCTGGGCGTCCGCACCGCCGCTGTTTATATCGAGGAGGTGGCCTGATGCTTCAGTGCCGCCGCAAAATCCACCCGAAAGGAGACCCTGCATGACCAACCCTGAACGCCTGCGCGCTTTTGAGATGCGCCTTGACGGTGCCACCTGGACCGCTATTGCCGCCCAGCTCCACTACACCCCTGAAGCCATCCAAAAGGACCTGGCCGCCTGCATCCGGTCTGCGCCTCACCGGATCCAGTGCGTCTATCCCGCCATCCGACAAGCCATTAGCCAGCGGTATGGCACCCTCCGGGCCTTTGCCGAGCAGACGGGACTCTCTATCAACACCCTCTATTATATTTTGTCCGGCCGGGTCAAC
>JAFOCY010000010.1 GCA_017380995.1 Oscillibacter sp.
CGGTCTGGGCTTTCAGGGGCTGGTCCGTCAGGCCCTCCCGGGCCATCATGGTCTCCAGCACCGTGATATCCGCGGAGATATCCAGGGCCTCAGCACCGTAGAGGCTGTCCAGCTGCTTTTCAAAGGCGGCCACCACATTGCGCATCATGCCCTCCACCTTTGCCAAAGTGGCGTCAATGTTCTCTCCCGATACGCCCACGGCACTCATGCGGTCGTAGGAGTTGAGGAGCTTCAACGTGGTGGGGAGATAATAGTCCATAAAGCGGCGGATCTGGGGGAGCTTCTTGGGGTCCCGCTTCACTTCCTCGAAAATCTTGCGGCTGATCTGCTCCAGGCGGACGATGTCGGCGGAGATGCCGGGGTCGGCAATATTTTCGTCCAGCCGCTTCATCTCGCTGATGGCCATGTTCCCCTCTTTGAGCATCTTGTCCAGCTCCGGGTTTCCGGTGGTCTCCTCCTTTTTCGGCGCAGCCTCTTTTTTCTCCTCGCCGATGGGCTTGGCCGAGGCGGTGATGGCCCTCACGGCCAAAAACACGCCCAGGGAAAGAAGGGCCAGGACGGCGTAGTGGGTCAGGCGGTACATGGGCAGGGTCAATCCCGCCAGAAGCCACACCGCCGCTACGGCATAATAGGGAGCAACACTTTGGCGCTTTTCAGGTTTCATGGTGCTTGCCTCCTTTGGGCAGATAATATATTAAAATCATTATAGCTTGCCCCACCACCGGGGTCAAGAAGCAGGGTGTGAACGCCATGTAAATAAATGGATATGAAAAAAGCCCCCTCATCCGAGGAGGCTGAAGCTCAGCCAATCGCCCCGCAGGGTTTCGCTGCTGAGGAGGCCGAAGCTTCCGCTCACCGGGTCCTGCCAGAGAGGGAACCGGGGCGGGTAAAAGGTCCACACCAAAAAGGCCAGGGCCAGCACCGTCAGGACCACCAGCCCCGCCGCCTGCTGCCACCGCCCCTCCCACTTTCCTTCCAGATGGCGCCGCAGCCAAAACGTCAGGGCCGCCGCCAGGTAAAAAAGCGCGATATCCACCGCCGCCACCCGCAATCCCAGGGCCCCGGTATAGGCGTAATAGGCCGCCGGGATGAATGCAAGGCCCGCAAGAAGGCTCACCGCCCCCGCCGCCCAGTCGTCCCCGGTCAGCACCAGCCACAAAAATACCGGCACGAACAGCAGCTTCATATGCTCCCATACCGATTCATTCACCCCGCTGACCAGTGCCGCCAGGGTGCTTTCCCCCGACCATTCGTAGAGAAAATGGAGGACCGTCCCCAAAGCCGCCACAAACAAAAATCCCCACAAGCCCTTTTGTTTCATAGTCCCCTCCCGCAAAAAATGGGTCCGCGCCATGCGCAGACCCATTTTATGTGTTTTGGGGAAAATCATGCCTCCGGGCAGGATCACATCTTCTCGGGGGCGTCCACGCCGATGAGCTTGAGGCCGTTGCGCAGGACCACGCGGGTATCGTCCGCCAGTTTGAGGCGGGCGGCCATGACGGCGGGTGCTTCGCCCTTGATGCGGCAGGCGCCGTAGAAGCGGTGGAAGCAGGCGGCCAGCCCCTGGAGGTAACGGTTGATGTGGCTGGGGTCATAGTCCCGGGCGGAGAGCTTGATCTCCTCGCAGAACTGGGAAAGCTCCTTGATGAGGGCCTTTTCCTGCTCGCCGGAGAGGATGGACATCTCCACCTCGGACTGCTGGGGAACGGTCACGCCCTCGGCCTCCATGGCGCGGAGCAGGGAGCAGATACGGGCGTGGGCATACTCCACGTAGTAGATGGGGTTCTCGCTGTCCTCCCGGACGGCAAGGCCCAGATCAAACTCCATCTGGGTGTCGGGCTTGGCGTTGAAGTACCAGCGGGCGGCGTCCACGCTGACCTCGTCCAGGAGGTCGGAGAGGGAGATGGCCTTGCCGGTACGCTTGGACATACGGACCACCTCGCCGTCACGCAGGAGCTTGACCAGCTGCATCAGGACGATATCAAGGCGTTCGGTACCGTTTAAGTCCAGAGCGTCCAGGGCGCCCTTGAGGCGGGCCACGTGGCCGTGGTGGTCGGCGCCCCAGATGTTGATGACCTTATCGAAGCCGCGGACGGCGAACTTGTTGCGGTGGTAGGCGATATCGGCGGCAAAGTAGGTGTAGAAGCCGTTGGCGCGGCGGAGCACGTCGTCCTTGAGGTCCAGCTTCTCAATGTCCTTTTCCTTCTTGCCGGCCTTGCGCAGGTTCTCCCGCATGATATCGGCGGTCTTGAGCCAGACGGCGCCGTCCTTCTCATAGGTCCAGCCCTTGTCGGAAAGCATCTGCACCGTCTCGGCAACGTAGCCGCTTTCGTGGAGGGTGGACTCATAGAACCAGGTATCGTAGTCGATCTTGTAGCGCTGGAGGTCTGTCTTCATCTTGGGCAGGTTCACGCTCAGGCCGTAGGCGGCCAGCTTCTCCTGGCGCTCCTTCTCGTCCACGTTCAGCAGTTCCTCGCCGTGGAGGGCATAGTAGCCCTGGGCCAGGTCCCGGATGTCGCCGCCCTGGTAGCCGTCCTCGGGGAAGGGCACGTTCTCCTCGCCCTTAATGAGCTGGAGGTAGCGGGCCTCGATGGAGTGGGCGAACTTATCGATCTGGTTGCCGGCGTCGTTGACATAGAACTCCCGGCTCACTTCGGCACCGTTGGCTTCCAGCACGGCAGCCAGGGTATCACCCAGCACGCCGCCGCGGGCGTTGCCCATGTGCATGGGGCCGGTGGGGTTGGCGGAAACGAACTCCACCATGTACTTCTTGCCCTTGAGGACATCGGAGGTACCGTACTGCTCCCCCTCGGTCTCCACGGCGGCCATGACACCCTCATACCAGGTGTCGTTGAGGCGGAAGTTCAAAAAGCCGGGGCCGGCGATCTCGGCGGAGGCAAAGTAGGTTCCCTCCAGATTCATGTGGTCCAGCAGGGTCTGGGCGATGACGCGGGGATTATTGCGCAGGGCCTTAGAGGCGGCCAGGGCAAAGGTGGTGGTGAAGTCACCGTTGGCGGTATCCTTGGGGATCTCCACAGGGGCGGTCTTTACATCAGCTTCGGGCAGCGTGCCGTCGGCAACGGCGGCGCGGTAAGCGGCCATGGCCAGGGCGGCGGCCTGGTCCTTGGCGTTTTGGATCATGTTGGTCATATTCTAAGTCCTCTTTCGGAAATTTATTTCTTGGGCCGGACGCGGATCTTAAAGCAGTTCCGCCCCGTCACGGTATGCTCCACGGCGATGGAATACTTGATCTCCATGAGGCCTCCCCGCTCGGAGAG
>JAFOCY010000067.1 GCA_017380995.1 Oscillibacter sp.
GATGGCCTTCAGGCCGGAGGTGTTGGCCTTGGTAGCGCCGTCCCACTTGTCAGCATACTTGACCATGAACAGCAGCAGGGCGATCCACAGAGAGTAGCAGACGGTATCCAGAGCCAGAGCGCAAGCGTAAGCACCCTCGTCAACGGGCAGAGCAGCCTGCATAGCGGCCATGTTGGCGGAACCGCCAACCCAGGAAGCGTACAGAGCAGCGGTAGCAGCCCAAGTCTTCTCGCCGCCGCCGATCATGTTCATGAAGATGGGGTAGCCCACCACGGTGCCCAGACCGATGGTCACAGAGCAGCCCAGGAAGATGGCGATCATGCGAGCGCCCAGCTTGGCCAGCTTCTTGAAGTCGCAGCGCAGCAGCATGACGAAGATCATGGCGTACAGCAGGTTGTTCTTCAGAGCAGAGTAAACTGCCTTGCAAGCACCGTCGGGATCGGCGTACAGACCCATGGTGCAGAAAATCATGTTCAGGACGTAGATGAAGACCAGGGGGGGAACCCAGTTAAAGATCTTCAGCTTGGCGTACTTCTCCAGAGCGAGGAGGCCGCCGGCGATGAACATCAGGAATGCGATGTAAGTAAAGCCGTTAGTAATGACAAACATTATTCTTCTCCCTTTCTCAGTTTCGAAGTCCTAAAACTTCAGGTTTGTCCGCTCATGCAGCGGACTGCAGCAGCATATGCGTTTCCCCGCCCTCCTTTCGGATCTATCTCAACTATTGAGTTGATATATGGTACGGTCGGTGCCTGACGCCGACCGGCCAGAAGCATTTCTTCTTAACAGCCGCATTTTTTCGAAAAAAAATCCCCGCAAAGGGCATAGTCCATCCGTGCGCCTTTGCTGGGTTTCATTCGCTCCGGATAAATGGAAGGCTATCCTGGCAGAACAAAGCAGCTGATATGAACAAACGTCTCCGGCATGATGCAATCCGGGGGGATTGCTTCGCCCTTAATATATAGAATTTTTCCCTTTTCGTCAAGATGTTCCCTTGTTTTTTTCCATTTTTCACGTACTTGCTTTTCTTTTTTGTGCATTATGCACACGAACATAATTCATTTTTGCCTTTCTCCACAGCTCTTGACTTTTTCCCCCTTTTCCTCCATACTATAAACACCCTGTCATTCACCTATTTATTTATATAATGCACCTGCCGGCCGGTACCGGAACCACCGACCCAAAAGAAAGGGACCCACCATGAATCATCCTGCCACTCCTCCCCGCTGCAATTATTATGTCATCGGCGAATCCCGCACCAACGCAGACAATGCCATCACCAGCATTTACGGCTCTTTCTACATGGCCTTTGAGGTGGACTCGGAAACAGAGACTGTTTTGCGCTTCGGCTGCACCCACACCCTGGAGCTGACGGAGCAGTTCCTCCGGGATATGTTCGTAGGGCAGTCCTTCCCCGGCATCGACGCCTGGCTGGACAATGCCCTCAAGCGGTATTACGGCGGCTCTTCCCGTCGGGCTGTCCTCACCAGCTACCGTGACGCCCTCAAACGCTACCACACCATGAAGGGCGGTTCTGCGGTTGTCTGATGGGGTATGAATCTTTTTCATACCAAACCTCTCTGATTTGACGTTTTATACAACTGTCAAATCCTTCTCCGTGCAAAACGTACAAATTCATTTTCCCTTCTTGACAAGTTATCGTCAAGAAGTTTATACTCAGGGTATGAGGTAAATATTCCGCATTTTGGAAGAAAAGTCATTTCACAGGCTGCTTCATCCCACCAGAGGTGACCACCGTCACATCAACGTGTTTGAAACCCAGCAGGAATGCAGCCCACATAACGGGTCTGTATTTCTGTTGGCTTTTTTTACATGTGTGGCGGTTCACATATACTTATTAATAATCGCACCGCAAAAAGCGGGCGACCATGAAAGGAAATGATTTCATATGGTTATTGGTGTCGCTAAGGAAATCAAGAACAACGAGTTCCGCGTGGGTCTGACCCCCAATGCTGCCAGCGAGTATGTCAAGGCTGGTCACACTGTCCTGATCGAGAAGGACGCCGGTGTCGGCTCCTCCTTCACTGACGCTGAGTACGTTGCTGCCGGCTGCCAGATCGTTGAGACCGCTGCTGAGGCTTGGGCCGCTGACATGGTCATCAAGGTCAAGGAGCCCCTGGAGTCCGAGTACAAGTACTTCCGCAAGGACCTGATCCTGTATACCTACCTGCACCTGGCTGCTGACAAGCCCCTGACCGACGCTCTGCTGGCTTCCGGCGTCAAGTCCGTTGCTTACGAGACCATCGTTGGCCGTAACGGCGGTCTGCCCTGCCTGGCTCCCATGTCTGAGATCGCTGGCCGTATGTCCATCCAGGAAGGCGCCAAGTACCTCGAGCGTCCCTTCGGCGGCCGCGGCGTTCTGCTGGGCGGTGTTCCCGGCGTCAAGCGCGGCAACGTCGTCATCCTGGGCGCCGGCAAGGTCGGCTCCAACGCCGCTATGATGGCTATGGGCCTGAACGCCAACGTCACCATCACCGACGTCAACCTGGATCGCCTGGCTCAGCTGGACGAGGAGTTCGGCTCCAAGCTGACCACCCTGTACTCCACCGACGCCAACATCCGCGAGGCTATCAAGGATGCTGACCTGGTCATCGGCTCTGTGCTGCTGCCCGGCAAGGCCACTCCCAAGCTGCTCCGCCGCGAGCACCTGGCTCTCATGAAGCCCGGCGCTGTCATCGTTGACGTTGCTATCGACCAGGGCGGCTGCTGCGAGACCTCTCACGCCACCACCCACGACGATCCCATCTTCACCGTCGACGGCATTGTCCACTACTGCGTTGCCAACATCCCCGGTGCCGTGTCCAACACCTCCACCCAGGCTCTGGTCAACCGCACCCTGCCCTACGGCCTGAAGCTGGCTGGCATGGGCGTTGAGGCTGCCTGCAAGGCCGACAAGGGCCTGATGTTGGGTCTGAACACCTACGAGGGCAAGCTGACCTTCGCCGGTGTTGCTGAGGCCTTCGGCATGGAGTACACCGATCCCAACACCCTGATGTAATTTGCCCACCGGTTTTTGATTTCCGGAAACAAATGAACTCGAAACAGAGGACAAGCGTTGCTTGTCCTCTGTTTTTATATGCCCCGAAAGAGGTAGCACCCTTTTAAAATTTTCCTTCCAGCGCATATTTCCTTTTCCCGGTGGATATGGTACAATAAGGAAAGCTTCCGGCGATCTGCCGGGAGGATGAACATACAAGGATGTGGTCAGACATGAAAACCGGTTTGGTCCTGGAGGGCGGCGCCCTGCGGACGATTTTTTCCTGCGGCGTGCTGGATGCGTTTCTGGACGCCCAGCTCCCCCTGCCTGATTATTTTGTGGGCGTTTCCGCCGGCGCGGCTTACGGCACCAGCTATCTTGCCCGCCAGAACCGCCGCAACCTCAAGCTGATCACCTCCTACGCCGGGGATAAGCGCTATATGGGCGTGGGCAACCTGCTCAACCCCAAAAACCGCTCCTACTTCGGATTGAAATTCGCCTACGACACCATTCCCAACGAGCTGGTGCCCTTTGACTATGAGGCTTTCCAGGCCTACGAGGGCATGGCCGAGGCAGTGGTGACGAATGTCGCCACCGGGGAGGCGGAGTACCATCTCATTCCCCGCAATGAGCGCTA
>JAFOCY010000068.1 GCA_017380995.1 Oscillibacter sp.
GAGATAACGGTACCGCCGGTGAGGATGGCGATATCCTGCAGCATCTCCTTGCGGCGGTCGCCAAAGCCGGGGGCCTTGACGCACACCACGTTCAAAGTGCCGCGCAGGCGGTTGACAATCAGGGTGGACAGAGCCTCGCCCTCCACATCCTCGGCGATGATCAGCAGGCGCTTGCCGGCCTGGACCAGCTGCTCCAGGATGGGCAGGAGATCGGCGATGACGGAGATCTTCTTATCGGTGATGAGGACGTAGCAGTCATCCATGACGGCTTCCATCTTCTCGGTATCGGTGACCATATAGGGAGTGATATAGCCGCGGTCGAACTGCATACCTTCCACGACCTCGCTGTAGGTCTCGGCGGTCTTGGACTCCTCAATGGTGATGACGCCATCGGCGCTGACCTTTTCCATAGCGTCAGCGATGAGCTGGCCGATGGTCTCGTCGCCGGAGGAGACAGCACCGACGCGGGCGATGTCCTTGGAACCGTCCACGGTCTTGGCCTGGGCCTTGACCTCGGCAACAGCGGCCTCCACGGCCTTGCTCATGCCCTTGCGGACCACGATGGGGTTGGCGCCGGCGGCCAGGTTCTTCAGGCCCTCGGTGATCATGGCCTGGGCCAGGAGGGTGGCGGTAGTGGTGCCGTCACCGGCAACGTCGTTGGTCTTGGTGGAAACTTCCTTCACCAGCTGTGCGCCCATGTTCTCAAAGGGATCGTCCAGCTCCACTTCCTTGGCGATGGTCACGCCGTCGTTGGTGATGAGGGGAGCGCCGTACTTCTTGTCCAGGACCACGTTGCGGCCCTTGGGACCCAGGGTGACCTTGACGGTATCAGCCAGCTGATCAACGCCGGCCTTGAGAGACTTGCGGGCTTCGTCGCCACGCAGAATAAGCTTAGACATAATAGTTTACCTCCAAATTGAAGATGTGGATACAAGGGGTCCAGGGGTCTTCCCCTGGTTTCGCCGCGTCAGCGGCGAAGGAAATCAAATCCTTTTCGCCGGGGCGTGTACCTGGCGAAAATACCCCGACTCAGCCGCCCGGGGCGGCGTCCACCAGAGACCGATGTCACTGGTGAGGGGGAGATCTAAAGAGGGGGCCTGCCCTCTCTTTAAGAGAGTTACTCGACGATGGCCAGAATATCGTTCTGGCGGACGATGACATACTCCACGTCCTCCAGGGTGACCTTGCTGCCGGCATACTGGTTGATAATGACCTTATCGCCGGTCTTCACGGTCATGACGATGTCCTTGCCTTCCACGTTGCCGCCGGGGCCAACGGAGATGACCTCAGCCACGGTGGGCTTTTCCTTAGCGGCGGCAGTGAGAATGATGCCGCCCTTGGTGGTCTCCTCGACCTCGACCATTTTCAGGACGACGCGGTCTGCGAGAGGGATGAGTTTCATGGTGGATTCCTCCTATATATTTATTTTATGATCACATTATCGGTGGTTAGCACTCAAACTTCTGGAGTGCTAACGGTAGATATCATAGTACACTCCCGCCGATTTGTAAAGGGGAAAAGGGGGAAAAGTTATGAAGATTTTGTAAATCCTGCCGCGCAAAAAAGACCGCGGGAGCGGTCTTTTTCAAATCTTTCAACGGAAAGAGATCCTTGAAAGGTAAAAGACTGCCCGTCCGGGGGAGCCGGACGGGCAGAGTGGATACGATTTGTTGAATTTGGCAATTAAATTACTGCCAGTAGTCGGTTTTGCCCTTCAGGCCAACAGTCTCGGCCTTGAAGACGGGGTTCTTGCCTTCCTTCTTCTGCTTGGCGTAATCCTCCAGAGCAACGAGGGCGGGCTTGCCCAGGATGATGATGACGGGGATGTTGATGATGGCCATGATGCCCATCAGCACGTCGGCCAGGTCCCACACCAGGCCCATGCTCAATCCGGCGCCCAGGAAGATGACTGCGGCGCCCAGGATGCGGAAACCGGTCATGAAGGACTTGGAGGGAACCTTCTTCAGGATGTAGATGATGAGGTTTTCCACGTAGTAGAAGTTACCCAGCAAAGTGGTGAAAGCGAAGAGGATCATGGAGACGGTGATGAAGATGGGGCCGATAGAGCCCAGGGAAGCCTGCAGAGCAGCCTGGACATAGGGAGCGCCGGCCAGCTCAGCGGTGGGCTCCACGCCGGAGCACAGGCACATCAGAGCGGTGGCGGTGCAGATGAGGATGGTGTCGATGAAGACGGAGAGCATCTGGACCAGGCCCTGCTTGACGGGGTGGGAAACATCAGCGGCGGCAGCGGCGTTGGGAGCAGAGCCCACACCCGCCTCGTTGGAGAACAAGCCGCGCTTGATACCCCACATGACGCAGGAACCGGCGAAGCCGCCAAAGATGGCAGAGAAGTCAAAGGCCTCGGCGAAGATGCGGGCGAAGACGGAGGGCAGCAGGCCGATGTTCATCACGGTGATGATCAGGGCCACCAGAATGTAAATGCCGCCCATGATGGGGACGATGGTGGAGGTGGCGGAAACAATGCGCTTGCCACCGCCCAACAGGCAGTAGCCCACGATCACGGCCAGGATGCCGCCGATGATCCAGGGAGAGGTGGTGGGGTTATAGAAGCTGTAGGAGCTGAAGGTGGACTGCAGGTTGTAGGAAGCCAGCATATTGAAGCCGCCAGCATAGGTCAGCAGCATGGAAACGGCAAAGACCAGGGCCAGGGGACGGCTGCCAAGAGCTGCCTCGATGTAGTAAGCGGGGCCGCCGTAGCTGGTGCCGTCGGGATGGCGGCGCTTATAGATCTGGGCCAGGGTGGACTCCACATAGGCGGAGGCGCCGCCGATGATGGCGATGACCCACATCCAGAACACGGCGCCGAAGCCGCCGGAGCAGATAGCGGTGGCAACGCCCACGATGTTGCCGGTGCCCACGCGGGAGGCAGTGGAGACCATCAGGGCCTGGAAGGAAGAAACGGAGCCTTCCTTGTCAGGCTTTTCAAGGACGACCTTGATGGATTCTTTCAGAAAGCGGAACTGGACGCAGCGGGTGCGCAGGGTGAAGTACAGGCCGCCGGCCAGCAGGATGACGATTAGGAGCTTGGAATACATAAAGCCGCTGATGCTGCCGATGAGGGATGCGAACATAACTTTCTCTCCTTTAAAATGTATTTCAGGGGGAGTCCCCTGCTCCAGAGAACACCGTGGACAGACAGCGTCTTGCCCACGGTTTCTTAACGGATTGTTTACATTATAACAGAGGGCAGGAAAGATTGTCAATGCAAGTAGGACAAACTGTCA
>JAFOCY010000069.1 GCA_017380995.1 Oscillibacter sp.
CCGCCTGCAGGAAGGTGACCCCGCCGCCGAAGGACTGATCCGCTCCACAGCCGACGCGCTGCTGGAGGGAGACACCGTGTATTATACCGGCCACTGTACCGGCGATTACGCCTATGAAAAGCTCAAGGAGATCCTGGGCGACCGGCTCCACCGCCTCAGCGGCGGCGTGAGCTTTGAGCTCTGAGAAAAAGACGCCGGAGGCCTGCGGACCTCCCGGATTGAGAAAACTGATTTTACGAAAGTGAGTGTGACCCCATGGCAGAACTGACCCCCATGATGAAGCAGTACCTGGAGATCAAGGCCAACAACCCCGACTCCATCCTCTTCTTCCGCCTGGGTGATTTTTATGAGATGTTCTCCGATGACGCCCGGGTCGCCTCCAAGGAACTGGACCTGACCCTCACCTCCCGGGACCGGGGCAAGCACGCCAAGCCCGCTGAGGAGCAGGTGCCCATGTGCGGCATCCCTTACCATGCCTCCGACGCTTACATCGCCCGTCTCATCGCCAAGGGCTATAAGGTGGCCATTTGCGAGCAGGTGGAGGATCCTGCCACCGCCAAGGGCCTTGTGAAGCGGGATATCATCCGTGTGGTCACCCCCGGCACCGTCATCGACGCCGCCTGTTTGGAGGATAAGGCATCCAACTTCCTGTGCGGCATCTATCTGGACGAAGCCGTGGGCGGCGTTGCCTTTTGTGACATCACCACCGGCAAGACCCACCTGACCGCTTTTGCCGGAGAGGGCAAGGCGGACCATATCATCAATGAGCTGGGGCGTTTTTCCCCGGCGGAGGCGATCTTGAGCGCCGGGGCCTATGCCCACCGGACTTTGGTGAGCACCCTCAGCGATAAATTCCGCTGCCGCGTGGAGCTGGCGGAGCGCCGCTTTGACCTTCCTGCCGCCGAAAAGGCCATCCGCGCCCAGTACGGGGAGGAGGCCCTGAGCCGCCTGCCCGCAGGCAATCCCGCCGCGGCCCTGGCCCTGGGCGGCCTTTTGAGCTACCTGCACGAGACGCAGAAAACAGACCTGAGCCACATCAATGACCTGGATTACTACGAGCAGGGCCGCTTTATGGAGCTGGACCTTGCCGCCCGGCGGAACCTGGAGCTCACTGAGACGCTCCGGGGCAAGGAGAAGAAGGGAAGCCTTCTGTGGGTGCTGGATAAGACCCGCACGCCCATGGGCGGACGCTGTATCCGCAGCTTCCTGGAGCGGCCTTTGCTCTCCGTCACCGCCATTACCAAGCGAAACGGCGCCATTGCCGCCCTGGTGGACGCTACCATCCCCAGAGAGGAGCTGGTGGCTGCCATGACGGGCCTTGGAGACATGGAGCGGCTCATCGGCCGCATTGTCTACGGCACCGCCGGCGGCCGGGACATGGCCTCCCTGCGCGCCGCCATTGAAAAGATTCCCGCCATTCGGGAACAGCTTTCCCAGTTTACGGACCGGAGACTGACAGAACTTTGCGAGAAGCTGGATCCTCTGGAGGATATCGGCGGACGCATCGCCGAGACCATCTGCGACGAGCCGCCCTTTTCCGTCCGGGAAGGCGGGTTTATCCGGGACGGCTTCAACGAGGAAGTGGACTATCTGCGCCGCATTTTGAAGGGCGGCAAGGGCTTTATCACGGAGCTGGAAGCCCGGGAAAAGGAAAAGACCGGCATCCGCACATTGAAAGTGGGCTACAACAAGGTCTTTGGCTATTACATCGAGGTGTCCAATTCCTTCAAGGACCAGGTGCCTGAGGACTATATCCGCAAGCAGACCCTGGTGAACGGTGAGCGCTACATCACCCAGGAACTCAAGGAACTGGAAAACTCCATCCTCACCGCCTCCGACCGGGTGGTGGCACTGGAATATGAGCTGTTCCAGGCGCTGCGGGAGGAGGTTTCCGCCGCAGCCGAGCGCATTCAGGCTTCCGCGGCGGCGGTGGCCGAGATCGACGCGCTGGTGAGCCTGGCTGTTGTGGCCGTGCGCAACAACTACTGCCGTCCCGAAGTGGATGAATCCGGCGTTCTCGAAATTCGGGAGGGCCGCCACCCGGTGGTGGAGCAGGTTTTGAAGGACGCCCTGTTCGTTCCCAATGATACCTTTATGGGAGAAAAAGAGGAGCGGGTGGCCATCATCACCGGCCCCAACATGGCGGGTAAGTCCACCTATATGCGGCAAGTAGCGTTGATCGTGCTGCTGGCCCAGATGGGTTCCTTCGTTCCCGCCCGATATGCCCGCATCGGCATTGTGGACCGGATCTTCACCCGTATCGGCGCCAGCGACGACCTTTCCGCCGGACAGTCCACCTTTATGGTGGAGATGACGGAGGTCAGCGATATTTTGCACCACGCGACGAAAAATTCCCTCCTGATCCTGGATGAGATCGGCCGGGGCACCTCCACCTTTGACGGTATGTCCATCGCCCGGGCTGTTTTGGAATACTGTGCCGATAAGAAGCTCCTCGGGGCGAAGACCCTCTTTGCCACCCACTACCATGAGCTGACGGAGCTGGAAAATACCCTCCCCGGCACCGTGAACTACAACATTGCCGTCAAGACCCGGGGAGAGGACATCATCTTCCTGCGCAAGATCATCCCCGGCGGTGCGGACCGCAGCTACGGCATTGAAGTTGCCAAGCTGGCGGGACTTCCCGAAAAGGTGGTCCGCCGGGCCAAGCAGGTGCTCAAGGAGCTGGAGAGCGGAAACGGCGTACAGTACACCGCGCCCCGGCTGGAAAGCGACCAGGTTTCCCTGGGCTCTATCGGGGAGGCAGAGGTGCTGGATGCCATCAAGCGCTGCCAGCCCGATACCCTGACCCCCATCGAGGCCATGAGCCTGCTCTACGAGCTGAAAAAGAAGCTCTCTTAAGGAGAAATTATGGCGAAAAAACAATCCTCCCTCTATATGACTGCCGGTGAGCAGATCGCAGGCGTGGTCTTTTTTGTGATCTATTTGCTGGTGCTGCCCTTTGCCACCGCTCCCATTTTCCGCTTTGTGGAGCGGCTCATCGCAATGGATATCCCCAGGAACGTGGAAAACATGGTCTATTACTACGTGCTTTTTGCCACGGCGGTCATTATTTTCCACGGCTTTCTGGGCCGCACCACCCGCAACCTCTTTGACCGCTTTCCCCTGGTGGGAAAGACGGCCCTTGCAGGCCTGGTTGCCCACTATGGCCTTAATGAGCTGGTGTACCGCCTGGTGAACCTGGTCATCACCTCCCGCACAAACCTCAACGACACCACCATTTCCGCCCAGATCGAGGACGCGCCCCGGTCCACGCTTTTGATCGTGATTTTCCTTGCTCCCTTTGTGGAGGAGGTGCTGTTCCGGGGCCTTGTGTTCGGAAACCTCAAGAATAAGAGCCGCCTGATGGGCTATGCCGTCAGCTGTTTGCTCTTTGCCCTGCTCCATGTGTGGCAGTTTGCCGTGAACAATCAGGATGTCACCTATTTCCTGGTGATGGTCCAGTATCTGGTGCCCGGAGTGGTGCTGGCCTGGGCCTATGAGCACTCCGGCACCCTCTGGACCGCCATCGGCGTCCACGCCGCCGTCAACGCCCTGAGCGTTCTGGCCGGTATTTGATTTTCAGGAAAGGAGGCCCCATCATGGCTTTCATTGAGCAACTTGCCCCCCATATCGCCGACCTGATCGCTGCCGGCGAGGTGGTGGAGCGCCCTGCCAGTGTCGTCAAGGAACTGGTGGAAAACGCCATTGACGCCGGGGCCAGCGCCATTGTTGTAGAAATTCAGCGGGGCGGCATGGGCTTGATTCGCGTCAGCGACAACGGCTGCGGCATTGCCCCCGATGAGCTCCCTACCGCCTTTTTGCGCCACGCCACCAGTAAGCTGCGCAAAGCGGAAGATTTAGGCGCCATCGGCACCTTGGGTTTTCGCGGCGAGGCTCTGGCGGCCATTGCCGCTGTCAGCCGGGTAGAGATCCTGACCCGGCAGAAGGGGGCCGTTTCCGGCGCTGTGCTGCGCCTGGAGGGCGGTGTCCCCGGTGAGGTGCAGCCTGCCGGCGCGCCGGAGGGCACCACGATCTGCGTCCGGGACCTCTTTTTCAACACCCCCGCGCGGCTGAAGTTCATGCGCAAGGACAGCGCCGAGACCGCCGCTGTTGCAGGTCTTATGCAGCACCTGGCCCTGTCCCACCCCGATATTTCCTTCCGCTTTTTGAAAGACGGCGCCGACGGCCTCCATACCCCCGGCGACGGAAAGCTTTCTTCTGCCATCTACGCCGCCCTGGGCCGGGACTTTGCCAAGAGCCTTGTGGAAGTCCAGGGCAGGGGAGGGGAGATCGAGGTGAAGGGCTTTGTGACCCAGCCTTTGATGGGCCGGGGAAGCCGCGCCATGCAGACCTTCTTTGTCAACGGCCGCTTTATTAAGTCTCAGCTCCTCACTGCCGCCCTGGAAGAGGGCTACCGCAACCAGATCATGAAGGGGAAGTTCCCCGGCTGTGTCCTCTTTGTGACGCTCCCCGTCACAGCGGTGGACGTGAATGTCCACCCTGCCAAGACGCAGGTGAAGTTTGCCCGGGAGAAGGAGGTCTTCGACGCGGTGTACCACACCGTGCTGGACGGCCTGGAGGCCAAGCCCGCTCCCGTTTCCGCCGCGCCCAGGAGCGCGGAGACTACAAATCCCCGGAACGACTTTTTCCTGAACATGGATGCAAAGACCTTCCGCCAGAGCGCGGCGCCCGCCAAGCCTGCCGCTCCGTCCCGCCCGGCCTATCAAACGGAGTGGAAGAGCGCGCCGAAGGTGGCGGATGTGGAGAAAAAGCCGGCCTATGAGGTCAAGCGCCCAGCAGTCAGTGCCTTTGGGTCTGCCCCGGCGTCTGTGATCCCCAAGACGGCCCCTGTTGAGCCAAGACCTACGCCTGTCAATATCCCCAAACCTGCCCCCGCGCCTGTCAATGCGGTAAACCCTACCCCTGAACGGCCCAGGGAAGAAAAACCCTTTGTCCCTGCCATCCCCCAGGAAAAGCTGGAGCTTCCGGGGCAGGAGACCTTCCTGCGCCGGGAGGAAGCCCCCTGGCGCATGGTGGGCGAAGTGCTGCGCACCTACATTATCTGCGAGAGCGAGGGCGGAGAGGTTTACCTCATCGATAAGCACGCCGCCCACGAACGTATCAATTTTGACCGCCTTGTGGCCGCCCAGACCCCGCCCATGAGCCAGAGCCTTCTGCGGCCCATTGCCGCAGAACTGACCAGGGAGGACAGCGCCCTGCTTCTTGAAAACCTGGAGCTGCTGGAGTCCCTGGGCTTTACCTGTGAAGATTTCGGGGATCATACCCTTTTGGTGCGGGAGGTCCCTGCCGAGATCGACGCCGGGGATACCACCGCCATTTTGGAGGAGTTTGCCCAAAACCTCCGCTCCGGGAAGACTTTGGCGGAGCGGAAGGAGAACCTCTACCACACCATGGCCTGCAAGGCCGCCATCAAGGGAGGCTGGAAGTCCGACCCGGCGGAACTGAAGGTGCTGGTGGAGAAGGTCCAGAAAGGGGAGGTCAAGTACTGTCCCCATGGCCGTCCGGTGGCTGTGAAGCTGACGAAATATGAGCTGGAGAAGATGTTCAAGCGTGCGTGAAGGGAGAAGCGATGAAGCTGCTGTTTGTTGACTGCTGTATCAGCCAGCGGGGAAAGGAATCCCGCACGCTGGCTTTGGCAAAAGCCTATATTGACGCTTTTCGCGCCGCCCACCCGGACTGGGAGGTGGAGCGGGCGGACCCCATGGACCTTCCGCCCCTGACGGCGGAGTTCCTGGATGATCGGGACACCCGGAAGGGGGAGTTTTCCGCGCCCATGTTCGCCGCCGCCCGGCAGTTTCAAAGCGCGGACTCCATCGTAGTTGCCGCGCCCTACTGGGATCTGAGCTACCCCGCACAGCTCAAGACTTATATCGAGCATATTTCCGCCAACGGCCTTTGCTACCACTACACGGAGCAGGGCTGCCAGGGCGACTGCAAAGCCGAAAAACTGGTGTATCTCACCAGCGGCGGCGACTTTGAAGGAGAGGACTCCGTGGGAGTCCTCCACTGGAAGCAGTTATGTAAGATGTTTGGTATCGAAACATTTACCTATGTCTTTGCCGGGGGAATGGACATTGACCCCGTCAAAACGCCGGAGCTTCTGGCGCAGGCCTGTGAAAAGGCCCGCAGCCTGGTTTGAACCATTTGGAAAGGAGACTTCCTATGCCCCCTCGTATCCTTGCCGTCGTAGGCCCCACGGCCTGCGGCAAGACCAGCCTGGGCATTGCCCTGGCAAAACGCTATCACGGTGAGGTGGTCTCCGCCGACTCCATGCAGATCTACCGCGGCATGACCATCGGCACCGCCGCGCCCACGGCGGAGGAGATGGAGGGCGTGCCCCATCATATGGTGGCGGTGGCGGACCCGACGGAAAGTTGGTCCGCCGCAAGATACGCCGCGGAAGCAGGCTCCATCGTGGACGATATTCTCGCCCGTGGGAAGCTTCCCATTCTGGTGGGAGGCACGGGACTGTGGCTGGACGCCCTGGTGAAGGGCCACGGCTTTGCCGCCGGACACGCCGGGGGAGAGGTCCGCAGGCTTTTGCAGGCCCGCCTTGAAGCGGAGGGCATGGACCCTCTTTGGGCGGAGCTGGAGCGGGTGGACCCGGAGGCGGCAAAGCGCCTCCACCCGGCAGATGAAAAACGGGTACTCCGGGCTTTGGAGGTCTACCTGGAAACCGGCAAGACCATCACCGCCCACAATGAAGAGACAAAGGCCATGGCGCCCAAATACGACGCCCTTTGGATCGGCCTGCAGTTTACCGACCGCCAGGATATGCGCCGGTTGATCGACCTGCGGGTGGATAAAATGGTGGAAGAGGGCCTTTTGGAAGAGGTACAGGCTATTCTCGCTTCCGGTATTCCGGCGGACGCCACTGCCCTACAGGCCATCGGCTATAAGGAGTTTCTGGGTGTGGCGGAAGGGCGCATCAGTATGGAAGAGGCCATTGCGGATGTGAAGCTCCGCTCCCGCCAGTATGCCAAGCGCCAGCTCACCTGGCTTCGAAAAAATCCGGACATCCACTGGATCTATTGGGAAAAACAGCGGGATTTTGCCCGCGCCCTCCAGCTTTCGACCGAAATCCTCTCCGCTCATGGATTATCCTGAGGATAACCACGCGGACGAGGCCCCATACCTGCGTCCGCGAAAAAGAAAAAAGGAGCGGACGCTATGCAGACCATTACCAAAACCCCTGTCAATAAGATCAACTATCAGGATAATTTCCTCCTCCGGGCCCGGCGGGAGGCCGTCCCTGTCACCATGTTTTTGATGAACGGCTTCCAGATGCGGGGCATCATCCGAGGCTTTGACGCCTTCGTTGTCATGCTGGAGAGCGAAGGCCGCCAGCAGATCATTTATAAACACGCCATTTCCACCATCGCCCCCAGCCGGCCCATCACCTGGGAAACCACATGAGTTGATGGCCGGCGGGGCGGGAGAGATACATAAGAGGAGCCCCATGAAGAAAAAGAGACTGCTTGGAAAAGTGCTGATGGCCGCCGCCATGCTGGGTGTGGTGGCCTATTTCGGCATCAATATCGCAAGCTACTTTGAAGATCCCCTCACCACCACCCTGGCCTATACCTACCGGGTTAATCAGGGCGTGGATGTGACCGGGTATGTTGTCCGGGAGGAAGTTCTCCTTCCCGACGAGGACGCCGGCGTCCTCCACCTGACAAGGGCGGAAGGGGAGAAGGTGAGCCGCCACGGCACCGTGGCCACGGTCTACGCCGACAGCGCATCCCTCCAGGCCCAAACGGAGGTGGACGAGCTCACCACCCGCATCGAACAGCTCCAGTACGCCCGGGATGCCGCTGTTGCGGATGAGGTGGCGCTGAAGCTGGACAGCCAGATCATCACCGCCCTGCTGGACTATCAGGAGGAGGTCACCGCGGGCCAGCTGCGCTCCGCCGAGACTGCCGGCAGCAAGCTCCGCTCCCTGATTTTGAAGCGGGACTATACCCATGCGGATACGGAGAACCTGGAGGCCCAGATCACTGCCCTCCAGGCGGAACGAAACGCCAAGAAGGCCCAGGTATCCGCCTCTGTGCGCAGGGTGACAGTGCCTTCCTCCGGCCTTTGGAGCGCGGCGGTGGATGGATATGAGGCCGTTCTGACCCCGGCGTCCGTTTTGTCCATGACGCCCACCCAGCTTTCTTCTGCCGCGGCGGACAGCGCCGCCACCTCCAATACCGGGAAAATGATCCTGGGAGATACCTGGTATTTTGCCGCCGTTCTCTCCGAGGCAGACGCAAAGGACCTGAAAAAGAAGGAAGGCGGGGGTGTTGACCTCTCCCTGCGCTTTACAAAAGAGGCGGAGCGGGACCTGGGCGTTTCCATCGTCCATATCAGCGACGCGGAAAACGGACGGTGCGTAGTGGTGCTGGAGGGGCAGACGTATCTGCAGGAGCTGACCATGCTGCGCCAGCAACGGGCCCAGATCGTCACCGGCACCGTGGAGGGCCTGCGTATCCCCAAGGAAGCCCTGCACGCGGAAAAGACCTCCTCTACGCAGGATGGCATTGCAAAGTCCGACGCCGTAGGCGTCTACTGTATTGTGGGTATGGAAGCCCGCTTCAAGCCGGTAGAGGTCATTTACAGCGGCGAGAGCTTTGTGATCGTAAGATCCACCGCCAAAGAAGACCAGGAGAACATCCGTCTGCGGAGCGGAGATGAGGTCATCGTCCAGGCAAGAGGGCTTTACGACGGAAAGGTGGTCGGGTGATGGATTCACCCGCCTGATGGTGAAAAAGATAGAAAGGAATCCTCCCTATGATGCCGATTGCTGAAAATATTGCTGCCATTCGGGAAAAGATGTCTGCCGCCGCCCTGGCGGCAGGCCGGGATCCCGGCGAGATTTTGCTGGTGGGCGCCAGCAAGATGAATGACGCCGCCGCCTGCAAAGCTGCCGTTGCCGCAGGCATTGACGCCCTGGGTGAAAACCGCGTCCAGGAGATGACGGCGAAGCTCGCTGAAGATGCCTACACCGGTGCCCCCCTCCACTTTATCGGCCACCTCCAGCGCAACAAGGTCAAGCAGGTGGTGGGAAAGGTGGATCTCATCCAGTCCGTGGGCTCGCTGGAGCTTCTTGCAGAGATTGAGAAGACGGCGGCAAAGCTCGGTATCGTCCAGAATATCCTCCTGGAAGTGAATGTGGGGATGGAGGAAGCCAAAAGCGGCTTTGCTCCCCAGGATATGGAAGAAGCGGCCAAGGCCGCTTTGGAGTGTCCTCACGTCCATGTCCAGGGACTCATGACGATCCCTCCGGCGGACGCTTCGCCGGAGGAAAACCGCGCGTATTTTCACAAAGTTCGCGCGCTTTATGTTGACATCAATGCAAAATTGTTTCATAATAATTTTAAATACCTGTCTATGGGCATGAGCGGCGATTACGAGGACGCCATTGCCTGCGGGGCCACTATGGTCCGTGTCGGCAGCGCCATTTTCGGAGCCCGGCACTACACTTGATTCTGAACGGATTGGAGACTTTGTCATGAGCATTCTGGACGAGCTGAAAAAATTCACCCGCCCCTACGACGATGAGGACGATGAATTTGAAGAATTTGAGGAGACTCCCCGCAGGGACAGTTTTGAAGACCGCAGAGCCAAGGTGAGCGAGGACCGCCGGGGCAAGGTGGTGAATATCCACGCCACTACCCAGCTGAAGGTGGTGCTGGTGAAGCCTGACCGCTTCGAAGCCGCCTCCGAGGTGGCGGACCACCTGAAGGACAAGCGCACCGTGGTGCTGAACCTGGAGTCCACCAATAAGGACGTTGCCCGCCGCCTGATCGACTTCCTCTCCGGCGTTACTTACGGCGTGGAAGGCAAGATCAAGAAGGTCTCTGCCAACACTTACATCATCACGCCCTATCACGTGGACTTCGAGGGCGACCTCATTGACGAGCTGGAAAACAACGGCCTTTATTTTTGAACGGGAGGAACATGACCGATGCTGACACCGCAGGAAGTTTCCAGCCGCGCATTCCCCAAAGCCGCCCTGGGCGGATACAACATGGGCGCGGTGGATGAATTTTTGGACGAACTGACCGACGACTATACCGCACTTTATAAAGAAAATGCCGCCCTCAAGGCCAAGATGAAGGTTTTGGTGGAGAAGGTGGAGGAATACCGCGCCACGGAGGATTCCATGCGCGCAACGCTGCTCACCGCCCAGCGCATGGCCGATAAGATCGTCCAGGAGGCGGAGACCAAGCGGGACGAGATGCTTGCCCACGCCGAGGAGGCTGCCCGGGAGAAGCTGCAGGAGTACCGCGAGCAGGTCTATACCGCAGAGGAGCGGATGAAGATGGGCCAGCTGGAGCTTGCCAGATTCGTGGCCGAAAGCCGCGCCGTGTGCGAAAAGCAGCTTGCCTTCCTGGACCAGCTTCCCGAGGTGAAGGTGGACCTGATGGAGTCCATGATGCCCAAGGCCGCCGAGTTTGCCCCTGCCGAGGCTGGTGTGGATACCACTGCAGACGAGATCGGCGAGGCTGTGATGGCAGCCTTTGCCGCCGAGAAGACCGAAGAGGAGCCCGAAGCCGTTCCTGCCGCCCCCGTGGAGGAGAAAGAGGAGAACTACGAAGAGCTCTTCAACGCCAAGGAGGATACCACGGCCACCCGCCGTATCAACCTGGGCGAGCTGAAATTCGGCCGCAACTACAAAGACTAATGCGAAAGCGGCTCCCACGGAGCCGCTTTCTTATTTTTTGAAATTCGTCAAAGGAGGCTTTTTTATGGCGCATCCCCAGCCCATCGTGGCCTTTCTCTATGACTTTGATAAGACCCTGTGCACTACCGACATGGAGGACTACGCCTTCATCCCCTCCCTGGGTATGACACCGGCGGAGTTTTGGGCCAAGGCCAACGGCTTTGGCCGCAGCAACCGGGTGGACGGGATCCTTGCCTATATGTACACCATGATCTGGGAATCGGAGCGGAAAAACCTGCCCTTTACCCGGGAGGCCCTGGTGGAGATGGGAAAGGAGATCGTGCTCTTTCCCGGCGTCCAGGACTGGTTCACCCGCATCAATGCCTTTGGACGTACCCAGGGGGTGAAGGTGGAGCACTATATCATCTCCTCCGGCCTCAGGGAGATCATTGAGGGCTGCTCCATCAGCCGGGAATTTAAGGAGATCTACGCCAGCGAGTTTTATTATGATGAGGAAGGCCGCCCTGTCTGGCCC
>JAFOCY010000070.1 GCA_017380995.1 Oscillibacter sp.
GACCACCTATGCCATCGACCTGCGCTCTATGACCCAGAGCCGCGGCAGCTTCACCTTCCACTTCGTGCGCTATGAGGATTGCCCCCCCATGGCTCAGGAGAAGGCCATTGCCGAGGCCAAGGCCATGAACGAGCAGTAATGTAATTGCGAAAAATCCCCGGACCTTGTGTCCGGGGATTTTTTTCGGAGGGGGCAATCCTCAAGGGCTCCCGCCGCAGACGCGAAGCGGCTGTGGTGGGAAAGAGGAGGGACAAAGGAAGGGAGCGCAGTTTTCCCGCAAGGCGGAAACGGAGCGGACTGGATTTCGGCCCGACGACTGGCCCCCCATGGCTCAGGAGAAGGCCATTGCCGAGGCTATGAACGAGCAGTTCGTCGACACAAGCTCCGTATCCTTCGCTTACAGCTAAAGCTGTAAGCTCACTCACTGCGCTGCGTCTCCTCTCCCCACGCGACCCGCTCCGCTGGGCTCGCGCGGGGGCCCCGTGTCTTTGTGCACGTTTGCAGGGCGAGAAGTATTTTTGCCGACGTGCACGCCGCCGTCAAAAATAGACTATGTTTCTTTTGCAAGCTTGCGGCTTGCAAAACGCTGCGCAGTTTTCGCCGGAAAAAATTTCTCAAAAATTTTGCATTTTCCTCTTTACAAACCTGCAAAGGTATGGTATAAAATAATCAGTAACAAGAATGATTACTAATTAGAAGGGAGCGACGCCATGGAAGTCAACCAGCGCTTCAGCAGAAAACGCCAAGCAATCTATGACGCCATGCTCCAATCCCTGGAGCATCCCAACGCGGAGATGGTGTACCAGACCCTCAAACCGGAATATCCGGATCTGAGCCTGGGAACTGTGTACCGCAACATCAAAGGGATGGTGGAAAGCGGGGACGTGATCTGCGTGGGACACGTGGACGGTAAGGAACGTTACGACGCCCATGTTCACCCACACGCCCACCTGGCCTGCCGGGGCTGCGGCAGCGTGGTGGATATCGAGATTACCGAGCCTATGGCCAGACAGGTGGAGACCGTGGCCCGGGAAAACGGGATCGAGATGGATCTGCGCAGTCTTCATTTCGCGGGACTGTGCTGCAAATGCAAAAGCGAAACCAAATCCTAAACACTTATTTTAAATTTTGAGGAGGATACAATTATGAAGAAGTGGGTCTGCCAGGTTTGTGGTTATGTGCATGAGGGCGATACTCCCCCCGAGAAGTGCCCCGTCTGCAAGGTTCCGGCTGAGAAGTTCAGCGAGGTCAAGGGCGAGATGAAGCTGGCTGCCGAGCATGAGTACGGCGTCTATGCCAAGACTGTGAAGAACAACCCCGATATCTCCGAGGAAGACAAGAAGTACATCTTTGAGCAGCTCATGGCCAACTTCAACGGCGAGTGCTCCGAGGTGGGTATGTATCTGTGCATGGCCCGCATCGCTCACCGCGAGGGCTATCCCGAGATCGGCCTGTACTGGGAGAAGGCTGCCTACGAAGAGGCTGAGCACGCTGCCAAGTTTGCTGAGCTGCTGGGCGAGGACCTGGAGCCCAACATGAAGGCCACCACCAAGGAGAACCTGAAGTGGCGCGTGGACTGCGAGTACGGCGCTACCCAGGGCAAGTTTGATCTGGCCGCCTGCGCCAAGAAGAACGGCCTGGACGCCATCCACGACACCGTCCATGAGATGGCCCGCGACGAGGCCCGCCACGGCCGCGGTCTGGAAGGCCTTCTGAAGCGTTACTTCAAGTAATCTCCAACGATATTCATTGCCGCCGGTCTCCGGGCCGGGGACCGGCGGCTTACTTTAGAAAGGAGGCTTGTCCATGAACGACAAGATCGCTTCCCTGCTCAACCAGCAGATCACCAAGGAGTTTTACAGCGCATACCTGTACCTGGATATGGCGAACTTCTACGATGAGATGGACCTGGACGGCTATGCCAACTACTATATGATCCAGGCCCAGGAGGAGCGGGATCATGCCTTGCTCTTCATGAAATATATGCAGAACAACGGCTTGAAGGTCACCCTGGAGGCCATCGACAAGCCCGACAAGACCTTTGAGACCGTGCTGGATCCTCTGGTGGCAGCCGCCGAGCACGAGCGCTATGTCACCTCCCTCATCAACGATATCTACCATGAAGCCCACCAGGCCAAGGACTACCGCACCATGAAGTTTTTGGACTGGTTCGTGGATGAGCAGGGCGAGGAAGAGGACAACGCCGACTCTATGGTCAGCCGTTACAAGCTCTTTGGCACCGACCCCAAGGGACTGTACCTGCTGGACCAGGAGTATGCCGCAAGAGTGTACACCGCCCCCAGCCTGACGCTGTAAAAGGCACAAACATATTCTCTCATTTCTCTCAAAAATGTGAAAAGGCCTTCCTAAGAAGATGGAACTTCTCGGGAAGGCTTTTTCCGCAAACGGGATCGGAAAACTTCTACAAAAGGAGAACAGATATGAATAATGTCATCGTCACCTACGAGACTTTTCACGGCAGCGCAAAAAAGATCGCCCAGGTCATTTCCGACCGCCTTGGCTGCAAGTGCATCAATATCGATACC
>JAFOCY010000071.1 GCA_017380995.1 Oscillibacter sp.
CGCCAGGTCTCATGGCAGAGGGAACCGGCCTGGTTCAAAAAGTCCTCGTAGCGCTCCGCGGGGATGCGGATGACATAGTTTGCGTGGCGGTAGCCGCTGGAGCGGTTGCGGATATTGCTGGACTCCATGTAGCCGCCCATTTTCTCCACCAGGTCGGTGAGGGTCTGGTTGGTGGTCTCAAAGTCCAGTGTCTCCATTTCAAGGCTGGCGGTGCGGATCAGCTTCTGGCCGGAAATCACGGTCCCGCCGTCTCCGGCAGACTGCGTCATGCTCATCTCCATGTCTGCGCCGTAGTAGTATTCCTCCGCCATGGGAGCCGAAGCGGCAGGGGCGGAGGCAGCGGGGGCTTCTTCCATCTTTGCGCCGCAGGCCGTAAGGGCCAGGAGCAGCAGCGCCGCCGTGGTCAGGGCAAAGAGTCTCTTTTTCATCCTTTTGTCCTCCTTTATCCTTGATTCGATTCTTTCATCCGCGCTTCCAAACGCGTCCTTACTCATATTGACGCAAAAACAGGGAAAAAGTTCCACCCTTTTTTGTAACTTTTTCATGTTTGGTGCAAAAACCATTGAAGAATCCTGTCTCCAACGTTAAAATAATGCCATCGAACAAACGCGGAGGTATTGCTATGTCTTACGATGTCATCGTTCTCGGCGGCGGCCCCGCCGGCATGAGCGCGGCACTGAATGTTCTCTCCCGGGGCCGCAGCGCCCTGGTGGTATCCAACCCCTTGCAGGAAAATCCCCTCTGGCAGGCGGAAAAGGTGGATAACCACCTGGGGATGCCTGCCCAGTCCGGCGCGGAAATGCTCACCAACCTCCGCCGCCACGCGGAGGAGGCCGGGGTGGTGTTCCGGGAGGGCCGGGTGGTCTCCGCCATGGCGCTGGAGGACACCTGGTATGTCTCCATCGGCGCGGAGATGGAGACGGCCTCAGCGTTGGTGCTGGCCAGCGGCGTCCTGCGGGGCCGGAAATTCCCCGGCGAGGCGGAATTCCTGGGCCGGGGCGTGAGCTACTGCGCCACCTGCGACGGAATGCTCTACCGGGGCAAAAACGTGGTGGTCCTGGGATACACGGACTCCGCCCGTGAGGAGGCGGAGTTCCTCTCCTCCATCGGCTGCTCCGTTACATATTTTGAAAAGCCCAAAACCTGTATCATCGAAGGCGACCGCCAGGTGGAGCGGGTGACGGTGGACGGCGAGACGGTGGCGTGCGATTGCGCGTTCCTTCTCCGGCCCGCCATGGCTCCCACGGACCTGTTCCCGGGCCTTACAGTGGAGGGAAACTTTGTGAAGGTGGACCGGAAGATGGCCACCAACCTCCCCGGCCTTTTCGCCGCGGGAGACTGCACCGGCGGCCCCCTCCAGGTCAGCAAGGCCATTGGCGAGGGCCTCATCGCCGGCCAGAGCGCCGCCGCTTACTGTGCTAAAAAATAAAAGGCCCTTTTGGGCCTTTTATTTTTTATACTAATTCTTAATAAAACGATTAAATCGTTTTATTGAGCCGCGTTATGCGGCTCGGCGGCGTAGCCACCAAGAATGTTGTCAATACTTTTCTTGTCCAGCCATGGCGGGTGCGGCGCATTGCGCCGCAATAAAAAGATTTTTAAATCTTTTTATCAAGAAACAGTATTATCGGATCATTGCCTTGATCTTATCCCGCAGCGCGCCAAAATACAGCTTGCGGATGGGGTTGTCCACTTCGCCGTAGAGCTTATCGCCCAGGACCGTGGCCACCATCTGGTACATCCCGCAGGCAGTCTCAAAGGCTTCGCCGTCCGTTTCGGCAAGGCTGGTATCCACGCTGCCCAGGACCTCCGTCTTTTCCCGGTTGGTCACAAAGACCGTGGCCGCGCCATCCTCCACCCGGCAGTCCAGACGGATGGGCGCACTCCCCTCATAGGCGGACAGAAGAGCCTCCTCACTTTCGTAGCCGGAGGTTTTGAACCAGGCCTCCTGATAGATCTCCTCCATGGCGGTGTAGAGCTGCTGCTCTTCCTTTTCGTCGTCCTCGCTGGGGAAGAACTTGGAAATATACAGCTCCAAGGCAGACTGCTGCTCCCGCAGCACCAGGTTTGCAAGGCGTCCGGCCTCCTCACGGGTGGGACAGTACTGGTGCAGCAGCTCCGCCACCACGCCGGCAAGGCCCACGGAGAGGTTGGTCACCACCTCTTCCAGGCTCCCCTTTTCCTCCTCCGTCAGCTCCAGGGAGATGTCAAAATCGCCCTTTTTATCATTTGCTTGGAATTTCATATCCATTCTCCTTTGTTTCAAAACGGCGCGCCCTTGGCGCGCCGTTTTTGCGGTCAGTTAAACTCTCTTCCAGCTTGCGCCGCCCTTGGTATCGACGATCTCGATGCCCGCGGCCTTCAGCTCGTCGCGGATGCGGTCCGCCTCGGCGAAGTTCTTGGCCTTCTTGGCCTCGTAGCGGGCCAGGACCAGGGCGTCGATGGCGGGATCGCCCTCGCCGGTGACGGTGTAGCCGCACTCGGTCTCGGCGGTCTTTGCCTTGGCCTGCTCGGCCCGGCGTGCCTCGGCCTTCTTCACAAGATCCAGGGAGAGGACCTTGTCATAGTCATCCAGGATGGCCAGCTTCGTGGCGTCAGTGGTCTTGGCCTTGAGCACATCGAAAATGGCGGTGACACCCATGGAGGTATTGAGGTCGTTGCTCATCTGCTTGACGAACTTCTCACGATACTCTGCGAACACGGCTTGGTCCACCTCACCCTCGGGCTTGAGACCAGCGATGCGGTTCACCAGCTTATTGAAGGCTGCGGCGGCATTGTCCAGGTTCTCGTAGGAGAAGACCAGAGCTTTGCGGTAGTGGCTCTGGAGGCAGAAGTAACGGTAGACGATGGGATCGTAGCCCTTCTCCTCCAGGAGGGAGACGGTGAGGAACTCACCCTTGGACTTGCTCATCTTGCCGCCGGCGGTGTTCAGGTGGGCAACATGGAGCCAATGGGGGCACCATTCGTGGCCCAGATAGCTTTCAGACTGGGCGATCTCGTTGGTGTGGTGGGGGAAGGCGTTATCCACGCCGCCGCAGTGGAGGTCCAGATACTCGCCGTTGTGCTTGAGGGAGATACCGGTGCACTCGATGTGCCAGCCGGGATAGCCCACGCCCCAGGGAGAATCCCACTTCAGGGCCTGGTCCTCAAACTTGGACTTGGTGAACCAGAGGACGAAGTCGTTCTTGTTGCGCTTGTTGGTGTCCTCTTCCACGCCCTCGCGGACGCCCACGGCCAGATCCTCCTCGTCGTGGTCATTAAAGACATAGTAACGGCTGAGCTTGGAGGAATCGAAGTACACGTTGCCGCCGGCAAGGTAGGCGTACTCCTTCTCAATGAGGGTGGAGACGATCTTGATATAGTCGTCAATGCAGTTGGTGGCAGGCTCCACCACGTCGGGCCGCTTGATGTTCAGCTTCCTGCAGTCTTCAAAGAAAGCGTCGGTATAGAACTTGGCGATGTCCATGACGGTCTTATTTTCCCGCTTGGCACCCTTGACCATCTTATCCTCGCCCTCGTCGGCATCGGAGGTCAGGTGGCCCACGTCGGTGATGTTCATGACGCGGTTGACATCATAGCCGGTGTAGCGCAGGAACTTTTCCAGCACATCCTCCATGATATAGGAGCGGAGGTTGCCGATATGGGCGAAATGGTAAACGGTGGGACCGCAGGTGTACATCTCCACACGGCCGGGGGTATGGGTCTTGAATTCTTCTTTTTTATGGGTAGCAGAGTTATAAAGATACATTTAGGATTCCTCCTCCATTTGTTTGAGTTGTCTGATCTGCTGTTCCAGCTGGCAGATCCGCTGGGCAAGGCCCACGATGTCAGCTTCCACAGGGTCTTTCACATCCACCTGGTCCACGCAGTCTGCGTAATACACAGGTTTTACGCCCTTCTGGCGGGCGATCTGGGCGGGAACGCCCACGGCGGTACAGTTGGGCGGCACTTCCCGCAGCACAACGGCGCCGGAGGCGATGCGGGCATTGTCCCCTACCCGGAAGGGGCCCAGGACCTTGGCGCCGGAGCCGATGAGGACGTTGTTGCCAATCGTAGGGTGGCGCTTGCCGGAGTCCTTTCCGGTGCCGCCCAGGGTCACACCCTGGTAGATCAGGCAGTCGTCTCCGATCTCGGCAGTCTCACCGATGACGATACCCATGCCGTGGTCAATGACCAGGCGGCGGCCGATGGTGGCACCGGGATGGATCTCGATGCCGGTCCAGCAGCGGCTCCACTGGGAGACGCACCGTGCCAGGAAGTGAAGCTCATGTTTGTAGAGCCAGTGGGCCACCCGGTGGTACAGGACGGCGTGAACGCCGGGGTAAAGCAGGAAGATCTCCAGCTTGCTGCGGGCGGCGGGGTCACGGCGCTGGTAGGCCGCAAGCAATCCGCCCAAACGGGATATACGCTTTGCCATGGGATACATACTCCTTTTTCTGCGGGGGGATGAAAAAACGCCTCCCGCACATAAAGTGCGAGAGGCGACGAATCGCGGTTCCACTCTCTTTTGTCACTCAAAAGGGACCTTTGACGTAAGGCCGGACGGGGGGCTTCCACATCCCCCGCGCTCCCGGACGCACTTCACAGACTCCGCCGCAGGTACGCTTTCAGCCGGTGACGCACCCTCTCTGGTCTTTGGAACTTCTGCTACTCTTTCCGTTCAACGCGCTATTCGGTTTATATCATAGTATATTAGCAGGAATGAAAAGACGTGTCAAGAGGGCGCTCTTGACAATGATTCTTTCCTATGTTATAAACTTCCTGAATCAAATATTCCTGCCACCGGGTAGGATGGATGCATGGCATCTATCGGCACATCGTTAGGTCTTTGAAGATGTGCGGATAGGTGTCTTATTTTTTACAGGAGGCCTTTATGAAAAATCCTTTCCGGGACCTGACAAAATTTGAGTTTGGTCTTTGGACCGTATCCCTCATGGTGGTAACTCTTTCCTTCGCCCTCTCCCCTTCCACGGACTATCTCACCCTCACCGCCTCGCTCATCGGCGTAACAGCTCTCATTTTCGTTGCCAAGGGCTATGTCATCGGCCAGGTCCTCACCGTGGTCTTTGCCCTTTTTTACGGCGTCATCTCCTTTTAC
>JAFOCY010000072.1 GCA_017380995.1 Oscillibacter sp.
CAGATCAGAGCGACAACAAAATACAGGACGATCCGGCGCAGGAGCTTGGACCAATTGATATGTGCAGAATCAAGAGTCATGATCAGTCCTCTCCTTTCTTCAGGGTGGAAACCATGTAAACACTGGCGCATACCAGCAGGATCATAAAGCCAATCACAGAAACAGCGGCGGCCTCGCCCTGCTTGCCGTTGTAGAAGGCCAACTTATAAAGATAGGTGACCAGCGTGTCGGTACGGCTGGCAGGGTCGCCCTTGGTGATGGTCCAGACGATGGGGAAAGAGTTAAAGACGTAGATAATGTTGAGAACGGTGGCAACTGTCAGGCTGGGCTTGACCAGGGGCAGGGTGATGTTGAACAGCTTCTGCCAGTAGTTGGCTCCGTCCACAGTGGCGGCCTCGTAGTAGGACTCGTCGATGCTCTGCAGACCGGACAGGGCGGTAAAGCACACGAAGGGAATGGTAACAAAGATACCGCAGGCGATCTCCCAGGCGAAAAAGGCCTCGGGAGTGGGGGTCCAGTTCACATTGGCGCTGATGATGCCAAGAGACTTCAGGAGCGTATTCAGCGCACCGTAGTCAGTGTCGATGATGAACTTCCATGTGCTGGCCTGAATGACCAGGGTAGTTGCCCAGGGGAAGACCACGATGGCGCGGGCGACCTTACGGCCCTTGAAATTGTTGTTGAGCAGCAGGGCCAGGATAAAGCCCAAAACCGTGGAGAGCACAACAACGGCGATGGTCCAAATAACGGTGTTTTTCAGCACCATGGCGAACTTTGCGCTGGTAACTACCTTCTCAAAGTTCTCAAGGCCGGCAAAACCCTTGACACGGCCAGCCTTACTGATATCGCTGACGGACATATAGAAGACGTAACCGATGGGAACAACGATAAAGATTGCCATCAGGATGATGCTGGGCAGAATCCACAGATAAGGCTCTGCCCGCAGCAGCAGGCTCTTTTGATTGCGCTTAGCCGCTGCCTTTTGGAGCTTATTCGTACTCACGGATATACCTCCCAAAATGATTTCATACAGGGATTCTCTTTTCTTCTCTTCTTGCAGTCACTTTCAAAATGCGCATCCATGCCCCGCACTTTGAAAGTGACTGCACATAGGATGGGCCGGACCGAGGGCCCGGCCCATCTCTTTATGCTGTTTTACTGGTGGTCAGACTGCAAAACCGGAATTAGCCGGCGATCTCAGCCTGCAGATCATCCAGCAGGGTCTGGACGTCGCCGCCCAGCAGAGCCTGCTGCAGAACATCAATGACGCCCTGCTTCACATCAGCCCACTCAGCCTTAGCGGTGGGGTAGAACTTAGCGGAGCCAACGATCTCGATCCAGGCAGCGCTCTCGGGGTTAGCAGCAGCCATGGCCTCGCCGCCAGCGGAGGTAGCGGGCAGGAAGTCTTCCATCAGAACCCACTCAGAGTAGGGCTCGTCGTCATAGAAAGCGTCCACAACAGCGGTAACAGCAGCCAGCTCAGCCTCGGTGTAGTCGTTGTCGAAGCACATGATGCGGTCCATAACGCCGGCGGAAACAGAAGTGTTGTCACCGTTGACGGGGATGGAAGCCACAGCATAGTTCACGTCATAGCCGCCGACAGAGCAATAGGTGGGGATGGAGTTGGGTCCGATCATCATGGCAACCTTGCCAGCGCCGAACATATCCTGGTTGTCGTAACGGGTCTCGTTGGCGGGGTCAGAGTTGGTCAGACCAGCGTTGACCATGTTGATGATGAACTTGATAGCCTCAACGTTCTCGGGGCTGTTCAGAGTCCAGTTGCCCTCGGCGTCAGTGAAGTCGCCGCCGTTGTTCCAGATGTAGTAAGCGAAGCAGGCCTGGCCCTCGTCGGTGGTCATGTCAACGCCCCAGGGATAGACCTCGCCGCCGTAGAAGTCATAGATCTTCTGGGCAACATCCATCAGCTCGTCCCAGGTGGTGGGAACGGAAACGCCGACCTCGTTGAGAATGTCAACGTTGTAGTACAGAGCGCGGGCGGAAGCCAGATCAGGCACGGCCCAAACGGTGCCGTCAACCACGGACTGATCCAGGAAAGCCTCGTAGAACTTGGCGTAGGTCTCCTCGCTGACCCACTCCTCGGCAGGCAGCAGCAGGCCGTCAGCCTGATAGTCAGCGAACACGTCGATGTTCAGCAGGTCGGGAGCCTCGTTGTTGGCGATGCGGGTGTTGACCACGGTGTAGATGTCGTTCCAGGAGACAACGTCCACGACCAGGTTGATGTTCTCGTTGGCGGCGTTGAACTTGGCAACGAAGTCAGCCCACCAATCGGCGGTCTGGGTGCCGTACTGAGCGGCGATCATGTTGACCTCAACCTTTTCAGTGGCAGCGGGAGCAGAAGCGGCGGGAGCGGAAGCAGCGGGAGCCTCTTCCTTCTTGGCGCCGCAGGCGGCCAGACTCAAGGTCATGACCGCAGCCAGGGCAATTGCGAGAATTCTTTTCATTGTAGTTCCTCCTTATAATCTTACGAAAAAGCCTGCAGATTTTTACAGACCTTTACGCCTACATTATACGGCAGCCTTGTCATTTTGTCAAATTAAGGTTTTCGGCGGCCGCCGTCTTTTGTGAATGTTGCCGAAAACGTTTACTGAGGAATTTTCTCTGAAAGCATCAACCTTCCAGAGCTTTTCCCCCCAGATACACAGCCGTTTTCTCCAGATCCGCGGTGCAGACCACAAAGTCGGCAAGCTTGCCGGGGGCAATGGAGCCGATCTCTTCGCCTCTTCCCAGCTGACGGGCGGGGATGATGGTGGAAGAAAGGATGGCCTGCTCCTTGGAAATACCAAACTCCACAGCCTTGCGCATACAGTCGTAGAGGTTGGTGGCAGAACCTGCGATGGTGCCGTCCGCCAATCTGGCTACATTCCCCTCCAGGAACACTTCCTGGCCGCCCAACTCATACTGGCCGTTGGGCATGCCGCAGCAGCGCAGGGCATCGGACACCAAACAAATGCGTCCGGGGAAGAGCTTGAAGGCCATCCGCACAGAGGAGGGATGGACATGCTCGCCATCGCAGATCAGCTCCGCGATCACATTCTCCCGCTCGCTGCCGGCGCCGATGACGCCGGGCTTACGGTGGTGAATGGGGGGCATGGCGTTGTAGAGGTGGGTCAGGTGAGTAGCACCGGCAGCAAGGACCGCGTCGGCCTCCTCGTAGTTAGCGTCGGTATGGGCGATGGAGACGGTGCAAAGCTTGCTGGCCTCCCGGGTAAATTCCACCGCACCGGGGAGCTCCGGAGCCACATCCGCAATGCGAACAAGACCGTTGCATCCCTCATAGAGCTTTTTAAAGGCCTCGAAATCGGGATCCTTCAGATAAGCGCCGTTCTGGGCTCCCTTTTTCTTCTCAGAGAAGAAGGGGCCTTCCATCTGGATACCCATGAGGCGGGCACAGCCTTCGGGCTGCTCCTCGGTCAGGCGCAGAGCGGTAGCAAATGCCTTCTCCAGCACCTCGTAGGGCAGCGTCATGGAAGCGGGGGCAAAGGAGGTGACGCCGTTCTTTGCAAGATACTGCGCCATCTTCACCAGGCCCTCATAGTCGCCGTCAGAAAAGTCGGCGCCGGAGTTGCCGTGGTTATGGACATCGATGAGGCCGGGGATCACATACTGGCCCTCCAGGTCCACGCCGTCTTCGGCGGGAACGGTGGAGAGGACTTCTGTGAACTTACCGTCGGCCACGCGGAAGCTGCCGTGGGTAAACACGCCTTCTTCCGTAAAAATGTAAGCATTTTTAAAAAGCATGAAAACTCCTCCTTTTATGCAAAGATGAGCTTGCCGAAATCCTGGGGACGGTGGAAATCCGGCGTTTCGGAGGCAGGGGGATTCCAGGCCAGAAAATGTGGGTTCACTGTGCAGTCACCGCACTTATAGCAGTTGGCAGTCATGGTGAGCCCGCTTTTCAATTCCAGCTCCGGATAGAAGCAGCGCAGAAATTCCAGGGGGATGCGGTATGTCAGTTCCCAACCGTCCGCAGTGCGGGCAGTCTTGATCCCAAACCGCTCGTCCGCTTTCTTGGGCAGAAGACGCATGGAATCATGCCGTCCGTGGCCGAAACCAAGGTGGAGGCAGCCGTTGGGATTGACTTCAAAGTTCAGATAGCGTCCGTCGGCGGGGCAGGGGGAGAAGAAAAACTCCATGCAGCTATCCTCACAGACATGGGCCAAAAGGTCTGTCAGCTCCGCCCGGATATTCTTCTCCACGGCGCGCTGATGCACATAGATGGCCGTTTCGTCATAGGCGATCTGAGCAGTCATGGAGATGCCGAAATCCGGCGTCCACATCACATGGTCCACTTCCATCACCGGGATGGCGTTCCAATCCGGTGCGCCGCAGACCTTCTTTACCTGATATTCCCTCATCGAATGGCAGGGAGGCTGGCGGCAGCCACGCTCTGGCCCACGCGGCGGGTCTTCTCATCGGGGAGCATGACCTCACACTTGGCGGCAAGCTCAGGATACTCCTCCTTCAGGATGTCGTTGCACACCTGCAAAATGGTATCGCCGCCCTTGCCGGACATGACGCGGCCCAGCATCATCAGGTGCTCGATATCATAGAACTGGGAATACTGCACCACAGCGTAAGCCAGATAAGCGCCGATGGAGCGGAACACAGCCTGGGCGCGGGGATCGTCTGCCTCCATGAGGCCCTGGACCACCTTCAGCTTCTCCGCGGGAGAAAGCTGGGGATCCAGCTCAATGCCGGCCCGGGGGGCCAGCTTGATAACGGCATCCTGGGAGAAATACTTGCAGCCAACGCCGTAGTCGGTGGACCACTCGTCCTGCATGGCGTCCTCCTGCAGATCCACAGGGGCGAAGGCCAGCTCGTTGATCCAGCCCAAGACGTTCTGGTCCTTATCCACATAGCCAACGGCCTCGGAAGTGCCCATGGCCATGCCCATCAGATTGCCCTTGCCCAGGCCCATAGCGCCGGCCAGGGCAGAAACGTCGCCGTCGTTTGCCACCAAAATGGGAACATTGGGGCCGATCTCGGCAGCCGCGCGGTCAAAAACAGTCTTTACATAGTCCCACTCACTGCGGGGGACCTTGTAGAAGATGCTGGAGATCATGGGAGCGTTGCCGATAAAGACGCCGGCAGAGGAAACGCCGATGGCGTCCACACGGGGCATCTTGGAGGCTGCGGTGCGGAAGGCGGCCAGGATCTCGTTGTACTGGTAGGTGGGATCCTCATTCAGCTTGGGGAACCAAACCACCTCTTCGGAGTAAACGGGCTCGCCGTCAATGACAGCGCTGACCTTGCGGTCGGAGCCGCCGGCGTCAAAGCCGATGCGGCAGCCTTCCATATGGCCGCCGATGGGAAGAGCCTCCTCATTGGCGGCAGGGCACTTGTCATAGGGCAGGTCCAGGATCTCCAGATCCCGCTCATAGAGCTGGCCCACAAAGGTAAAGTCAAACTGGCGCTCACCGTCAGCGGTGTAGGCCTTCTGCAAACGCTGGGCGATCTCGCTGCAGCCGCAGATATACACACGGAAGCCGCCGATAGACCACAGCAGGAATTTCACAAAGCGCTCCACGTAGCGGTAGTCGGCCTCGGCCATGTCAGGGGTGCCATAGATCTTGGTCTCACGGACGGAGATATGGCCCTTATCCCGCTCCACAGCGATGGCCAGGGGCTGCTTAGCGCCCTTGAGATAAGCTTCAGACCAGACGCCAAAGGGAATGAATCCCTCGTCCAGCTCGGGAAGGTGCTTCAGGCTGTATTCAATGCCCAAATACTTCATAGTGACGATCCTCCTATCAGATCTGGCTCAAAGCAGCCTCATCCGCGATCACAGTAACATCGGGATGGAACTGCAGGATGGAAGCGGGAACCATGGGGGTAACAGGGCCAAAGAAGGACTTCTTGACGATCTCGGCCTTGTCGGCGCCGGTAGCGATCAGCAGGATCTTCCGGGCGGACATCACAGTGCCGATGCCCATGGTGTAAGCGGCAGTGGGGACTTCGTCGATAGAGTTGAAGAAGCGCTTGTTGGCCTCGCGGGTGATCTCCTCCAGCTCCACCTCGTGGGTCTTGGCCACAAAGGTGTCACAGGGCTCGTTGAAGCCGATATGGCCGTCGTGGCCGATGCCCAGCAGCTGCAGGTCGATGCCGCCCCACTCCTCGATCTTCTCCTCATAAGCCTCGCACATGGCCTCCACATTCTCCGTCAGGCCGTCGGGCACAATGGTGTGCTCCTTGTCAATGTTGATGTGCTTGAAGAGATTCTCGTTCATGAAGTAGCGGTAGCTCTGGGGATGATCGCCGGAGAGGCCCTTGTACTCATCCAGGTTGGCAGAGCGGACACGGGAGAAGTCCAGTTCGCCGGCCTCGCAGCGGCGCACCAGCTCCCGGTACAGGGGCAGGGGGCTTGAGCCGGTAGCCAGACCCAGCAGGCAAGCAGGCTTTTCCTGCAGCAGGGCGGTATAGAGGTCTGCTGCGCGCTTGCCCACTTCTTCGGGGTTGGCGCAGCGAATGATCTTCACATGATTCATAAAACGCTCTCCTTTTTAATCATCATAGCCATTCGGGTTTTTGCTCTGCCAGTTCCAGCTGTCGCGGCACATATCGTTCTGGTCGAACTGTGCCTGCCAGCCCAGGACCTCACGGCTCTTGGCAGGCTCTGCGTAGCAGGTGGCAAGGTCGCCGGGGCGGCGGTCTGCGATCTCATAGGGAACGGAAACGCCGTTGGCGCTCTCAAAGGCCTTCACCATATCCAGCACGCTGTAGCCGGTGCCGGTACCCAGGTTGAACACGCCCTCGCCGGTATGGCTGAGCAAATACTTGATGGCGGCAACATGGCCCCGGGCCAGGTCCACAACATGGATATAATCGCGAACACCGGTGCCGTCATGGGTGGGATAGTCGTTGCCAAAGACATTGAGGTGGTGGCGCTTGCCGATGGCGGTCTGGGAGATAAAGGGCATCAGGTTATTGGGGATGCCGTTGGGATGCTCGCCGATGAGGCCGCTCTTATGGGCGCCCACGGGGTTGAAGTAGCGCAGGTTCACAACGGACCACTCCCCGTCAGCCTTGGCAATATCCCGCAGGATCTGCTCGCCCATATACTTGGTCCAGCCGTAAGGGTTGGTGCAGTTGCCGGTCTTGGAGGTCTCCCGCAGAGGCATCTCATTGTCACCGGAATAAACGGTGGCAGAAGAGGAGAACACGATCTTCTTCACGCCGTGCTTGCCCAGCACCTTGCACAGCGTCAGGGTGGAGAGCAAGTTGTTGCGGTAATACTCCAAAGGCATGGCGACAGACTCGCCCACAGCCTTGAGGCCCGCAAAATGGATGGCACAGATCACCTCATGCTCGCTCAGGATGGCATCCAGCAGAGCTTCGTCACAGACATCGCCCTGATAGAAGGTAATGTCCTGACCGGTGATCTCCTTCACCCGCTCCAGGCTCTTGGCGCTGGAGTTGCAGAGGTTATCCACCACAATGGGGGTATAGTCGGCTTCAATGAGCTCCACACAGGTGTGGCTTCCGATATAGCCGGCGCCGCCGGTGACTAAAACCTTCATCTGCCGCTGACCTCCTTGACGATCTGGTGCATTTCCTCCCACTTGGACTCCATATCGCTCACCAGCTTGAACTGGGTGCGGCAGCGGTCCAGGTTCTGGCCTTCACGGTGGACGGCGAAGTAGTGGTCACCATCCAGATAGTCGGTGAGGAAGCGGACGCCGCACTCCATGGTCATGGTCTTGGCACCCATGGGCATCATCTCCAGCTCCTTATCGGTGAGGGTGGTGCAGGCAGTGAGGAAGCCCTCGGTGAAAATGCGGAACATCTCCAGGCTCATGGTCACCTTGGAAAGGTCCTTCTCGTCCTCAGCGGCGGTAGCGGCGCCAAAACGGATGGAATCGCCGTAGTCATACAGGCTCAGTCCGGGCATGACCGTATCCAGGTCGATGACGCACAGGGGCTTATAGTTCGTCTCACGCAGGAGAACGTTATTGAGCTTGGTATCATTGTGGGTAACGCGGGTGGGCAGTTCGCCGCTTTCACGCATACGCTGGAGGGTACCCATCTCCTCCTCATGAGCCAGGACAAAGTCAATCTCTGCCTGGACATCCTTGGCGCGGCCGCAGGGATCCTTGGCCAGGGTCTCCTTGAAGATGCGGTAGCGGTCCACGGTGTTGTGGAAGTTGGGAATGGTCTCCACCAGCTTCTCCACAGGGAACCCGTCCAGCTTGGTCTGGAACTCGCCGAAGGCGATAGCGCTTTCATAGAAGTCCTGGGTGTTCCGGGGAGCCTGCAGGGCAACGGAACCTTCCACGAAGTCGTACAAACGCCAGTACTCGCCCGCATCCTCCAGGAAGATGCCTCCATCCAGGGTCTTGATGACGGTCATAACGCCGTAGGGATCCTCGGTGCGCTCCCGGAGATAGGATGTGACCAGGTAGATGTTGTTCATCAGGCCGGGCACATCCTTGAAGGCACGGGTGGAAAGCTTCTGGAAAATGTAGCGGTGCTTCACATCGGTGACCACCAGGTAAGTTTCATTGATGTGGCCAAAGCCATAGCGGTCACAGGAAACAGGATTGCCATCCAGAGCGAACTTCTTCAGCAGCTCGTAATGCTTTTCATTCATGCCCACAGGTCCTCCTTGTAAATGCCGTCTTTCTTCATCTGAGCAATGGCGTTTTCAACGCTGGCCAGATCTTCCTTATAGGTCACGCCGTACCAGGTCTCCTCACAGGGGAGAACACGGGCGGTGGCGCTGCCCTCGGCGATCTGCTCATCCACCACGAAGGGCAGGAAGTACTCGCACTTGAGGGGATTGACGGGGAGATTCTTCTCCAGGAAGGCGGGGAAACGGTCCCACAGCACATTCAGGATGGAGCGGGTGAAACCCCAGAGGTTCATGGAAACGATGGTCTCGCCGGGAAGATGGGTGAAGGTCACGCCGTCATCCTCGGTGAAGGCAGCATCCTCGCCCCGCTTATAGATCTTGGTACGCTCGGTAATACCGGTGAGGAGGCCGTCCTCATTGACCTCGCAGACACCGCGGGCAACGGAGCCATGCTCGGTGACGGTGTTGCGCAGGCGGTAGCCCACCATGGCGTAAGCGCTCTCATCGGTGTTGGAAGAAAGGTAGTCGTAGATGGTGGAGAAGGCGGAGGGGCCATAAAAGTCATCGGCGTTGATGACGGCGAAGGGACCCTTCACGGCATTGCGGCAGGCCGCCACAGCGTGACCGGTACCCCAGGGCTTGCCGCGCTCGGCAGGAGCGGTGAAGCCTTCGGGCAGATCATCGATCTCCTGGAAGACATACTGGACATTGAAGTGCTTTTCAGCCTCATTGCCTACCGCAACCTTGAACTCCTCTTCGATCTCCTTCTTGATGATGAAGACCACATCCCGGAAGCCTGCGCGCCAGGCGTCAAACATGGAAAAGTCAATGATCTTGTGGCCCTGAGGGTCCACAGGAGTGATCTGCTTGAGACCACCGAAGCGGCTGCCCATGCCAGCAGCCATAATCACGAGAGTGGGTTTGGTTCCGTTCATTAAAATATACCTCCCTCAAAACAATATCAGTTCCAGTCCATCCTAAGGACCGTTGTTAACTGTATTTATGGTATATCTTCCGGAAGCCAAATGCAATGTTGAAAACGTTTCCAGTAGAAGATTTGATAAATATTCCAGAAATTGCGGAAAAATGCTTGCTTTTTTTAAACGTTTACATATAAAATGAGTTAAAACGAAGGGAGTTGAGCGAATGCAGATGCAGATCCTGAGCACTGCTGCCATGGCAGGCCTCGGCCAAGTTCTTTCCGCCGGCGAAGACCCGCGCGGCACCCCCCGTTCCCTGCAGTTTCTCTCCTCCGCTGCCATCAAGCAATTCCAGGCCAAAAAGGAAGTGGTGGTGGATTATGAGAGCGGCATGTCTGCCCTGATCCTCTACAGTCCCCAAACTCAGATTTTTTATCTGGACCGTACCGTCCAGCTTTCTCCCGGCGTTCTTTTTTCCATTGTCCCTTTGGGCGACAGCTGTACAGTCCGCATTTTTCTTCAATACGGTGACGAACTGGCGGATATGGGAAGCCCGGAGGATGATACGCTGCTCAACTCCGCCCCCTCTTTGCACATCACCAGGATCTATACCTGCTTCTATCAGGAAAGTGCCCGGGATTTTTATTTCCGCGGCGAGCGCCATACCCCCTACGAACTGACCTATGTAGACAAAGGGTCACTGCATAACCTGGTCAACGGCACCGATGTGGTGCTGCATCAAGGAGAGATGGTAATCGTAGGCCGGGAGGACTGGCATATGCAGTACTCCGACGAGCAGGTGAGCTTCCTCACCGTCACCTTTGATCTCAATGGAGATTTTCTCCAGCGCATTACAGGAAAGCCCCTCCCCCTTCCCGCCGGAGCCCGTGACCCCCTCAAGCGGTTCCTTTCCGAGCGAAACAGGGAACAAAGCTTTTCCTACGATTATATGGAATCCCTGCTGAAGATTATGCTCATTGAGCTCTTACGCGCGGATTCCGTCTCTCATACCCCACGGACTGCCGCCCTGCCCTCCACCGCCCGGGCGGAAAACCGGATCGTGGACCAAGCGCTGCAGATCATCTCCCAGCGCAGCCACCAGCCCCCCAACCTGAAAGAACTGGCTGCCGCGGTCCATGTCAGCGTTCCCTATCTCTGCCGTCTCTTTGATAACCATGTAGGCATCCCGCCGGGACAGTATATCACCAAGATCCGCCTGGAAGAATGCAAGGCCCTTTTGCGCCAGGGAGAGCTGAGCATGAATGCCATTGCCCTCCGGATGGGTTTTTCCAGTGCCCAGCAGTTTTCCCGCCAGTTCAAGCACTACTGCGGACTGACGCCTACCGAATATACCCGCTCTTTGCGGTAAAAAATCGCTGCAAGCCATCAGGCTTGCAGCGATTTTCAGTAGCTTAGCCCCAGCTCCGCAGGCTGGAACCGGGGACATACATTTTCCAAAGATGTGATCACAGAGGCTGCCAGATAGGTGCCTGTCTCCACAGCTTGCGCCAGGTTCTTTCCGTAAGTAAGGCCCGCCGCCACCCCTGCACAGAAGGAATCTCCCGCACCGGTGGTGTCCTTGACCACCACGTTCCGGGCAGGACAGATCCCCTTTTCTCCGGCAAGGCTTGCGTACACAGAGCCCTTTGCACCCATGGTTACCACCATAGAGGAGATCTGCGCCTGGGCGATCTTTTCCGAGAGGATATCCCGCATCTCCTCCAGACTTTTATCCGTATAATCCTCCAGGAACAGCAGCCCCGCTTCCTGCTGGTTGCAGATAAAGCAGTGGAAGCGCCGCAAAAATTCCCGCCGTGTAGTGACGATGGACATATTGGAAACAATGGAATAGACCTTTTTCCCGTACTTCTCCGCCAGTTCAAAGCACTTTTTCACCACATCCCGGTCAATATCCGCCTGGAGCACCACAGAGTCCGCCTGAGAAAAGATCTCATCTCCATGTTCCTCCAGCAGGGGGATCAGAGGCCTGGTGTCCGGCCGCTTGGAAATGGACCCGGCCACATCGCCATTGTGGTCAAATACCGCAAGCCATGTTCCCATGCCATCTGGCGTTGTCACCACATAGTCCACGTTCACTTTGTGGCGGCGGAGCTTCTCCAGAACATCCCGCCCCATGGGGCTCTCATCCACCAGGCCAACATAAGTAGGCCGCAGTTCCATGTTGGCGATATCCTCCACCACGTTGCGGCCTACGCCGCCGTGGATATACTCGATGCGTCCGGCATTGCGGCCATTGGGAAGATATGCGTCATCCGGAAACCCCTTGATATCCACAAATGCCGTGCCCACTACTACGATGCTGCCCATACGGTGTCCTCCCGCTGTTTTCTTTCTCTTATCATACCATATTTTGTCGAAAGAACAACATTTCCTTTGACGCTGATGCCATTGGCTTTTATAATGAGGACAAGAAATGATCAAGGAGCCGCCTATGCCAAATATCATCGAGATCACAGATTTCAACGCCCCGGAACTGGACGTCTACGCCCGGCTCACGGAGGTGCAGCTATTGAACCGTGAGTTTCCGGAGAAGGGTCTGTTCATCGCCGAAAGTCCCAAGGTCATTGAGCGGGCG